>JAIROU010000060.1 GCA_031257375.1 Bifidobacteriaceae bacterium | reverse complement strand
CCCGAACGGACCCGACAACGCCAACGACACCGGCTCTTCAAGCTCGTTGTTGACCACCGTCACCGCCAAATACACCCGCCCCGCCGCGCACTTGAACGCCACCGAAGACGACACCGCCGGGTCCAAACCGTCCAAAGCCAGCGCGAGCGCGGCGGCGGCATCGGACACCGAACCCTGGTCGGCGGCATCGTCCGCCAAAACCGCCCCGGCGGCCGACAACGCCAACTGCAACACCGACCACGAATCGGAGGTGTAATACCCCGGCGCCAAAGCCGACGCCCCAGCCACCAGATCCGACAAATCGGACTTGTCGACGGCGGGCGCCGTCATGGATGCCACGGCGATCGAGGCGCCGAGCAGTGAGCCGTTGTAGAAGTACTGCTTGCCGTCGTCCGCCCCGGCGCCGAACCGGATGGGCTGCGACCCAGACTGGAGCCACGACGCCACTCCCGCGTGGTACTGCGCGGTGCGCGTCGCGGAGCCAGTCGTCTTGATGGTGAGCCAATCGTCGGCCCAGGTGACGGTCAGGTTGTAGGTCTGGCCCGGGGTGACGGTCACCCCCGAGCTGTACGTCCGGGGGGAGCCGTCCGCCGCCGGGCTGTAGAACTCGAACACGCCTTGGGGCGTGATGTACGCCACCCAGTACCGGTTGTTCGCCCGGCTTTGCGCTATGGCTTGGTGGGTACCGGTCAGCTGGCCGGGCTTGATGCCGTCAAGCTGCAGGGTCCAAGACTCGCCTGCCCCAGGTTCCAACACGGCGTCCCATGGGACTGTTATCTGGCCGCTGACAGTGCCGTCGAACGCCGCCCCGTCCGCCGTGAACCGCACACCGCTGCCCGGGGCGCCATGGTGGGAGTTGCCGGAGATGTCGTTCGCGTCGACCGTGAAATCCCACGCCGCCAGCACCTTTGGTGCCCCAGCCGGCTCCTGCGGCCCGGCGATCGCCGACGGATCGCAGAACTGCTCGCAGGCCGCCTCCGCCAGAGCGGCGAGGTCTGCCCCAGGCGCCTCAGAGGTGTATCCGTGGCCCTCGTCTGACTTCAGGTTGGCCCACTTCCAATCCGTCAAGAACCAGTCCACCGAATGCGCGCTCGACTGGCCGGTCGCGAAAGCGATGTCGATCTCCTCGACCCACAGCTTCCAACGCTCGAGATACAAGTCCGCGGTGACGCCTGACCAGAGCCGGTTGGCGTAGTGCGACAGCCGGCCGGATTGCTTCTGGTCGCCCCAGGTGGTGATCAGGGCGCGGGCGTTGAACTCGAACAGGTCCTTGGTCCAGTCGTCCATTTCCGGCAGCATGTCGCGGGCGTCGTTGATCCAAGTCCCGGCCCGCATCGAGGCGGTGGCGCCAGCGATTTCCTCCACGGCCGCGACAATTTCAAGGAATGTGGCCGCATACCGATCCCAGTCGGCCTGGTTCTTCGCGTTCCACGCCGTCCGCATCCGCTGCATCAAGGTGTTCGCCTCGGTCTGGAGCATTTCGATGGTCACCTCGGCCAAGTCCCGGGTCAACGCCTCATTCGCGCCGCCGGCCGCGACGGCTTCCCGGTAAGCCTCGATCAGTTTCGGCAGCGCGGCTTCCATACTGGTCAAGTACCCTGCGTCCGAATTCCTGAAGCCCGGCCGCTGGTTGATCACGGTGTACTTCCAGCCCCCCGCAGGATCGTATTTCAGGACCGTGTCGGCCAGGATTTGCCAAGCGCTCTCCTGGTTGGCGTTCGTTCCTCCATAGCGGCTGTCGGCGTACGTCTTGATCCAGTCTTGGACGTTGACCGCCGCATCTTCCCAGGTCATATCGAACAGGAGATCGAAAACCGCGCCGGAGTTGGTGAACGCCTCCGCCACCACGCCGATGCCGACCATGTGGTTCGCCGATTGGTAACGCGACGGCGGGACGGTGGAAATGGTGTCCAGCCGGCCGTGCAGGCCGGAAATTCCGCCAAAACTGTGGATCATGTTATAGACCCAGGGCGTGCCGGTCGACTCCATCGGGCCGTTGCTCTGGGCGGCGACCGCGTTGAGGTCGATGACCAGAACGTGGTCTTTGTCCAGGCCGTTCAGCTTCGCGACGGTGACATTGTTTTGCCACTGCTGGAGCACCCACACGGCGTCACGGTCCCAGTCGGTCATCAGTTGCTGGATCCTTGAATAGACCTGGAGCATGTCCATCCCGCCGGTGTTGCCGCCCTCGTGGAACGGGTCGACCGCGTAATAGTGGGAAACGTCCCGGCCGAACACCTCCGCCTGGATCTCGTAGAAACGGGGCGCCATCTCCTCGAAATAGTCTTTCCCGCTGGCGACAACAGTCCTGAGCATGTACGGGCGGTCGAAGTGCGCCCAGTCGCCTTGAGCGATGACTTGGGCGTCGGTGTGCTTCGACGCGAAGTCGGTCGGGACCATCCCGGAATACCCTTGGATGATCGGGTCTATGCCGAACGTCTGCATCCTGTCGTGCATCGCCCGGCCGGTCTCGACCCGCTGGTCGAACCAATTGTCAGGCAGGGGGCCGCCGAAACCGGTCATGTTCTGCATGTAATACCACGGGAAATAGGCCGGACCGGTGATGTAGTCGCGGATCTCCGCTTCGCTGTAGCCGTATTCCAGGAACAGCCGCCGGATGACCTCCTCTTGGCCGACGATGTCGGTGACCAGGTTGACGCCGTTCATGGCCGCCCAGTCCAGGAAGGCCTCGATCTCCTCCCAGCCCCACGACGCCATGGAGTAGCCCCAGGTGCAGAAGTTCAAGGCGTTGCGGATGTCGTAGTTGGTGGTCTTGACTATCTCTCCCGCCGGAACGGGCAATGCGGCCGGCATGTCGAGGTTGGAGCCGAAGAACGGGCTGTAGTTCACGTGGGCGTAGTTCTTCAGATAGTGGTTCAGCCCGGAGGCCAAAGAAACGCCGTTGCGGCCCTTGACCGTGATCACCCCGTCAGCTCCCGAAACCGAGAAGGCGTCCTTGTCCTGGGACGCCCCCCGCGGGTCGACGTCCTCGACCGCGAACACGAACGAATCCCGCCACTCGGCGCCCAGCACCCGCTCGACCAGGTTCCCCATCTCCGCGACCAACTTCCCCTCCGCGTACTCCGGGTCAGCCGCGACACGCTCCCATTCGTCCGCCCAATCGGTGTCCGCGAAATCGGCCACCCGGACGCCCGGCGCGACCGGCGCGACACTGGACAACTTCGACCCCCGCAACTCGACCTCGTAGACGCGGCCGGCCTGCTGGAAGCTGGAATACACCACCGACACGCGCACCGCCGAGACGCCCTGCGCGTCCTCCACGCCAGAGACGTCGTGAACGTCGCCCTCGAACGTGGCCGGCGCGTCATCGGACTTGTAAGCGACCTTGTTGAAGTTCTCGCCGTCCTGGCTGGCGTAGATCTGGTAATGGTAATAGTCGCCGCCGCCATATACGTCGTTTCCGGACGCCGAACTGCCGACACCTCGGTTCGAGTTGGCGATCCTGATGGTCGACAGGTCGTAGGTCCCGTCCAGCTGGATGTCGAAATGCCGCGAATAGCTGAAATTGGAACTCGGCGGCAGCGGCTGCCAGTACGTGTCCGGGTTCCCGTCGACCGCGTTGAGGGGTCCTAGGCCCGGGGCCGACTTGCCGTCAACCGACGCCGGAGCAATGACGCCCGCGCCCTGCTGCCAGGACGGCCTCACAACGGAGCCCGAACCCCACGCCTGGATCTCGACGACCTGGCTGATCGCCGGATTGTCGGAACCGGCCACTTCGGCGCCGGAGCTGTAGACGCGCACGTACCGGGCTTTGGCGCCCTCGGGGGCCGGGAAACTCATCCCGGCGGCGGTCTCGACGTAGGAGGGATCCTGGCCGGCCGGCAACGAACCGAGCGACGGGGCGTAGAAGTCCGCCTCCGCGGCCGCGTTCCACAGAACGGTCCGGCCAACCCCGGTCTTGAACCCGTCCAACGTCTCAGCCACGACTACCACGG
>JAIROU010000473.1 GCA_031257375.1 Bifidobacteriaceae bacterium | reverse complement strand
CATCGTGATAGCCGTCCAGCGCGAATTGGGCGTGCCGGTCAAACTGGTCGGCCTGGGCGAAGGCCCCGATGACCTGGCCCCCTTCGACCCCGAGGCGTTCGTGGACGCACTCCTGGCCTACCGAGTCGGCTGCCAAGCTGCCGCGGTCAGAACGGCGAGGCGGGGCTGGGTGCCTGGAGGCGGACGGTGGTTGTTCACCACTGTCCCAGAGCGACTATCGCGTTAGTGAGATCACACCCGTGGCATGTGGCGCTGCGCGATGAGTTGTGAGATTCTGCCCGGCGACAAGCGCAAAAGGTGTGCGGCGTCCCTGGCGGACAGCCCGGCTCGGGACAGTTTACTCGCGGCAGCCAAGGTCTCGTCATGGGCGATCCGCTGCGCTTCGGCCAGCGCGGCCCGTTCCGCGCCGATGCGGGCGGCTTCCGCCACCACTTCGGGTACGTCACGGTAGGAGTAGTCCACGGTGATGCCGCCCTCGGCTCCCCGTGGTAGATCCTCCACCATCGCGATGACCTCTCTCACGTTCGCGTCCAGCGAATGCAAACTGCGGGCGAACGTGTGGGCGCCCGGCAGGCCGACGACATCGGCGAGCCACACACCGTCCTCGTAGGTGACTTCGGCGTCGTATCTCATCTTCTCAGCCATCCCTTCCCCAGCGCGGGCTCCAAGTCCCGCTCAATCCTGGCCAGTGTGCCCTTGGGCAGATCGCGGGACGACTGCGGCACAGTCGTGCGGGCCGTCACCGCCCCGGCTGCGACCTCGTAAAAGCGGTGCGAGCCGCGCTGGCGGAGCATCCTGCCGCCCCGCGACTCGATCCGCGCCACCACTTCCCGCGACCTCACAACAGCCAATTTAGCTGCGCCGCTGGCGTACTCACGGATCAGAAAGCGCTGGTGCTTCTCTTGCTCGTAACGCGCCAGGAACTGACGCACGTGGGCGCGGTCGCGCTCCGAATCATCCACGATTCCGACGCTCACCGTCGGCATTGCGCCACTCTCCTCCCACGCACTCGTGAGGTGCCAAGCTTGCCGGGCATGCGACGTGTCACTATGGGGCCCGCGCCCGGTTGGACGATTGTGCAAGGCCGATGGCGAGCCAGGGAATCAACCGGTCATCCGGGCGGCGGCGGGGGCGTGGGCGGACGGCATCGGGCGACAAAGCCGTCGGCCGGGGCTGGGAGCCGACCGCGCGGCATCGGGCAACACAACGTTAACCTGTGCTTGGGCACCGTTATCTTTCCGTAACAGTCCCGCGCCGCAAACGGTAACCCGTCCGGCGCAAGCTCGTGGGGTAAAGCGAACCCCTACGGGAAATGGAGGGATCACATGGTTGGTGGCCTGCTGGCGGTGAGCGTCGAGGACTTCCCGCTCGACACCGGCAACACTGCTTGGATTCTGGCTTCGGCCACGTTGGTGCTGTTGATGACAGTGCCGGCGTTGGCCTTTTTTTATGGCGGCTTGGTCAGGACCAAGTCCGTCCTGAACATGATGATGCTGAGCTTCGGCACCGCCGGGGTGGTCGGCGTGATCTGGGTGTTGTGGGGCTATTCGGAGTCCTTCGGCGCCGACGTGGCCGGGCTGTTCGGCAACCCGTTCGAGCTGTTCGGGCTGACCAACTTGGCCGTCGACAACAACGCCCTGGCCGGCAACGGCGTGCCGTCCTGGGTCTGGGTCGGCTTCCAGGCCACCTTCGCCGTCATCACGGTGGCCCTGATCTCCGGCTCGCTGGCGGACCGGGTGCGCTTCGGCCCCTGGCTGATCTTTGTCGGCGTCTTCGCCACCCTGGTCTACTTCCCGCTCTGCCACATGGTCTGGGGCGGCGGCATGCTGGGCGGCGAGGGCTGGGTGGCCGATCTGTTCGCCACCCCGCTGGACTTCGCCGGCGGCACGGTGGTGCATATCAACGCCGGCATCGCGGGCCTGGCCCTGGCCCTGGTGATCGGCAAGCGGCAGGGCTTCGGCAAGACCGCCATGCGGCCGCACAACGTGCCCTTCGTGATGCTCGGCGCCGCGCTGCTGTGGATCGGCTGGTTCGGCTTCAACGCCGGCAGCGCCGGGGCCGCCAACGACCAGGCCGGTCTGGCCTGGGTGAACACCTTCGTGGCGACGGCCGCGGCGGCGCTCGGCTGGGCGCTGGCGGAGAAGATCAAGGACGGCAAGCCGACCTCGGTCGGGGTGGCCTCCGGGGTTGTCGGCGGGCTGGTCGCGATCACGCCGGGCGCCGGGTTCGTGTCCCCGCTCGGGGCCATCGCCATCGGCGCCGTGGCGGGCGTGCTTTGCGCCCTGGCGGTGGGGCTGAAGTACAAACTGGGTTACGACGACTCGCTCGACGTGGTCGGCGTACACCTGGTCGGCGGCCTGGTCGGGACCATTCTGATCGGCTTCCTGGCGACTGAGAACAACCTCTGGGCCGGGGCCAAGGCCGGGCTCTTTTACGGCGGCGGCCTGGCCCAACTCGGCGCCCAGGTCACGGCGGCCCTGTTCGCGGTGGTCTATTCTGGCGTCATCACGGCCATCATCGGCTTGGCGATCAAGGGGACGATCGGCTGGCGGGTCGGCGAGGCCGAGGAAATCTCCGGCATCGACCTGGCCGAGCACGGCGAGACCGCCTACGAGACCATCACCACCGGTCGGTTCAACAGCTGACCAGTATTCGGAAAGGCAGAGAAAAGATGAAACTGGTTACGGGAATCATCCAGCCGCACCGTCTGGACGCGGTCAAGACCGCGTTGGAAGCGGCTGGCGCGCGGGGCATGACGGTCTCGGAGGTCTCCGGCTACGGCCGCCAGAAGGGCCACACGGAGGTTTACCGGGGCGCCGAGTACACGGTCGACCTGCTGCCCAAGATCAAGATTGAAGCCGTCGTGGACGATGCCGTCGCCGAACCCGCCGTCGCCGCCATCGTTCAGTCCGCCAGGACAGAGAGGATCGGGGACGGCAAGGTTTGGGTGGTCGATGTCGAATCACTGGTCCGGGTGCGGACCGGCGACAAGGGCGCCGACGCGCTCTGACTCGGTTGTTGGGAGTGTTGAGGTTTCAAGCGGTTAGCCGGTCGGCGGTTTGACGGTCGGCCCGCCTGCGGTCAAGGTCCCGGAAGACGGCCCCGCCTTCCGGGACCTCGGTCTGGCTAGAAAGGGCCTCGGGCCGCTGGCCGCCGAGTGGTGGGCGCCCGGCCGGCGGGGGCGCGAGGCGCGGACCGAATTGGTCCGGGCGGCCTTGCGGCGGGCCTGGGACCAGGCCGTGGCGGCCGACCCGTTTGGCCCAGGGGCGCG
>JAIROU010000472.1 GCA_031257375.1 Bifidobacteriaceae bacterium | reverse complement strand
CGTGACCATCGCGTCCAGTTCGGCCGCCGTCGCCCGCAGGAGCTCGTCGGCTTCGCGTTTGGCCTGGTCGATCAACTCCTGGGCCTCGCGCTCGGCCACCGCCCGCATGGTGCCGGTCTCGCGCTCGGCGCTTTGCGACAGGGCGGCCGACTCGTGGACTATCATCTGGCGGCGCTCGAGCGCCGCCTTGGAGGCCGAGTCGCGCAACTCGCCTGCCCGGCGCTGGGCCTCCGCGACGGCCTCCCGCGCCCGCCGGGCGCGGGCGTCGCGGGGGGACTGGGCGCGGGGGGCGGTCGACTCTCTGAGATCGTCCAGTTCCCGCCGGGCCAAGGCCAGCAAGGTGGCGTGGGAGTGCTCGGCCTGTTGGAGCTCGCGGGCCACGATCGCCTCGGCCTGGCTGACGACATCGTCGGCCTTGGCCTGGACGGCCGCCAGGCGCTTTTGGACCTCGGCCTCGAGCAGGGCGGCGAACTCGGCCACCTGGCCGTGGCGCCGACCGGGCTGGCGCCAGGCCTGGTCGGCCAGTTGCGAGCGCACTTGGTCCAGTTCTGCGGCCATGGCCTGGCCCCGGGCCATCAAAGCGCGGGCGCGTTCGCTGGTTCGGGCGAGCGCCGCCTCGAGTTCAGCGACGCGCGGATCCTCGCTGGCCATCACACGGAACTGGACCGGACCAGGTCAGGCGGTCTGATCCGGCTCGGCGCCGTCCGCGCCGACGAACTCGGCCTCGGTGAAAAGCTCCGCCTGGGTGGACTCGACGACCAGAACGGCATCGTCCGCCAGGTCGTCGGCCCCGGCCTCGTAAGGCTGGCCCTCGTACCCGTAACCGGCCGCCTCCTGCGCCCCGGCGGGCAGCGCGGCCGGGGCCGGCGCCGAGTCGAGCACCCCGTCGATGATCGGCATCGGCGTGGCGCCGAGCAGCCCGCGCAGTTCCTCGAGGTAGCCGGTGATCGACTCGCGCTGGCGGTTGAGGTCGTCAACCTGGCGCTGGACCGAGATGCGCTCCCGCTCGGCCTCCTCGACCGCTTCGCTGAGCGTCCGCTCGGCGAACGAGCGCGCGTCCTGGAGCACCCGGTCGGCGTTGCGGCGGGCGTTGGCCAGCAGGTCGGAGGCCTGCTGGTCGGCGTCGTGGCGCAGCTTCTCGGCCCTGGCCAGGGCCTGGGCGACCCGCTCCTCGGCTTCCTCGGCGCGGGCGTTGGCCTCCGCGATCAACCGGTCGGCCTTGGCCTTGGAGGATTCGAAGCGCTCGGCGTTGGCGGCCTCGGCGGCCTCGATGCGCTGGGCGATCTCGATCTCCGACTCGGCCCGCCACTCCTCGGCCCGCTCGGTCAGGGCGGCGGCCTGCTTTTTGGCCTCGGCCAGCAGGGTCGAGGCCTCGCGCTCGGACCGGGGGGTCCGTTACTCGGCCCAGGAGCCGGCCTCCTCCGACAACACGGCGGCGGCCCGCTCGGCCTCGGCGCGGGTTTGCGAGGCGTACCGGTCGGCCGACTCCTTCAACTCGATGGCCTCGCGGTTGGTCGAGGACAGCAGGTCGGTGGCCTCGCGCTCGGCCGAGTTGCGCAGTTCGCGGGCGGCCATGTCGGCGGCCGAGCGGGTGGTCTGCTCGAACTGCTCGGCGTCGGCGCGGGTCTGCTGGGCGTAGTGCTCGGCTTCGGAACGTATTTGCAGGGCGTACTGCTCGGCATCGGACCTGAGCTGCTGGGCGTACTGGTCGGCGTTCGAGCGGACCTGCTGGGCGTACTGGTCGGCCGAGGACCGCCGTTCCGAGGCCTCGTTCTCAGCCGCCGTCTTGAGCTCCTGGGCCTCGCGCTGGACCGAGCCGCGCGTCTGGGCGGCGTAATCCTCGGCGTCGGCCCGCAGCTGCGAGGTCTCCTGGTCGGTCGCCAGCCGCAGGGCGGCGGTCTCCTGGTCGGCCGCGGAGTGCATCTGGATCGAATAGCGCTCCGCGTCCTGGCGCTGGGAGGCCACTTCGATGGCCACCGACGAGCGCAACTCGGCCGCCTCCCGCTCGGCGTTGACCCGCAGCTCGGTGGTCTCGCGCTCGACGGTGGCGGTCAGGGCGGCGATCTCGCGCTCGAGGGCGGCCCGGCGCTCGGCCTCCTCGGAGGCGATGTTGCCCATCACGCGGGCGGCCTCGCGCTCGGCCGAGCCGACCATCTCCTCGGCCCGGCGCGAGGCGTTGGTCAACTCTGCCTCGGCCTCGGACTGGGCGGCGGCCAGCGTTTCCTCGGCCTCGCGGCGGGCGGTCGCCAGCATTTCCGCGACCTCGTTCTCGGCTTGGGCCTTGAGCTGGTCCGTCTCCAGCTTGGTGCGGGCCAGCAGGGCCGAGGATTGGGACCGGGCTTGGTTGAGGACGTCCATCGACTGTTCCTCGGCCGACCGCATCAACTGCTCGATGCGGGCGCCCAGGCCGGAGTAGCTGGGGCGCTCGGCCTCGCGGAGTTGGCGGTGGGCCTCGCCCAGCTCGGCGTTCAAGGCAGTCACCCTTGACTCCAGATCCGCCACCTGGCCTTGGGCTTCGCCTAGATTCTGCTCCAAGGCCTCAAGTTGCTTGTCGACGGCTACACGGTCGTATCCACGCACCGAACTGGGAAACCCATAGTTTGACACTGAAAACCTCCATGGATGGGGCGCCAGGGAGTTCCCGGCAATTTACACGCAGCGCCTTTAGCCTAGTGGCAAGTCCGGGACCGTGGGAACCAGGAAAACGGGCCGGATGGCCAGATATCTGCCATTTGGGGCCGCCGTTGGGAGCCCCGCCAACTGAACCGTTAGTCTAAGCATCTGAACTGTAGGCGACTTGGCGACCTGATGGGGATTGAGTGTGTTGAAGCGTTGGCTGGTTTGGACGGCCCTCGGGGCGGGGCTGGCGATCACCGGTCTGGCGGTCTGCTCGGCCACGGTTTGGCGCCCGCCGGACCACGTCAGCGCTGTTCACAGGGCTGGTTCGGCGGCCAGCGTGGTGGTCGCGGAGCCCGGCGTGATGGAGGCGCAAGCCGACACCGTCGAGATTTCCGTCCAGGCGGACGTCCCGGTGGTGGTGGCGATCGGGCGCGACGCCGACGTCACGGCCTGGGTGGCGGACTCCCCGGCCGAGCATTTGACCGGTTTTTCGAACCGGCAGGTTTTTACTGTCCGCGAGTCTGGCTCCGACGAGCCGCTGCCCCCGGCCGCCGATTCCGACCTCTGGACCGTGGTCCGCGAATACCCGCCCGATGACGACCCCTTCCGCTGGGTCAGGGCCGAGGAGGGGCGCTGGTCGCTGGTCGTGGCGCCGGGCGGCGACGGCGCGGGCGGTTTGAAGGGCCTGGAGTTGACGATGACGTGGCCGCAGGCCGTCGTCACGCCCTGGGTTTGGCCCGGGGGGGTGTTGGGGGTGGCGCTGATGGCCGCCGCCGGGACCATGGCGTTGGCCTCGCGCTTGTCCGCCGGCGCCGAGGACGCCTTGCCCGATGCCGCGCGCCGCGCCGCCGTCGCCGCTCCGGAGGCTGGGCTCGAGCGCGGCCCGGCGCCGGGCGGGGAACCAGGCGACCAGGCGACCGCGGGGCAGGACGCGCCACCGCGGCCGAAGGCGAGGCGGCGGTGGTTCCGGGGCCGGGCCGCCCCGCCGGCCGAACCCCCGGCGGCGGTCGAGCCGGCGCCCCCCGAGCCGCCCAAACTCGACCTCGGCCTGGCCACGCCGAACCGCAATTGGGAGCGGCTGGCCGCCCCCGACCCGCGCTACGCCGACCTGGAGGGCGACGATCTGCCGGTCGGTCTGGAACTGTCCGGGCGCGAGCTGTCCGTGCTCGAACCGTCCGGTCAGCCGGTCGGCGCGGGGAGCGGAGGCCCAGGCGCCGGCCCAGGCGCCGCCCGACCGCTCGCGCCGTCCGTCCCGGGTGAGGCGCGGGTCCCGGCGGCATCAGGCGCGTCGCCCGCCCCATCCGCGCCCCCCTCATCCCGCGCGCCATTCGCGCCGGCCGCCCGCTCCGAGGGCGTGCCGCCGCGGGTCAGACCCGGCCCGCCGAGCGGCGGCTGGCCGCCCGCCCGGCCGATCCAGGCGCCGACCGGCGGGGCGGCCCAGGTGACGGCCGATCAAAAGATCGCCGCCTTGCGGCGAACCCACACCTCGTTGGCCGACGACGCGGCGGCCACCATCGCGGCGGCGGTGGCGGCGGCGGCCGGGGACGGGTCGGCCGCCGGATTGACCCGGCGCCAGATCCGTGAGGCCGAGCGGGCCGCCGGCGAGGCCCTGCGCGCGTCGGGCCGCGCGGCCGGCCAGATCCCGCCCTGGCGCGACCAGGGCGCCCGCCCGGCGGTGCAGATGCAATCCAGCTCGAAGGATGAGGGATGAAGGCGGCCAGACGATTGGGGGTGGCGGCGGCCGGCGCGATGGCGGCGGCCGGGTTGGCGGCCTGCGCGCCGGACGTGATCGAGGTGGCGCCGCCGCCGAAACCGGCCATCCCGCCGGCGGTGGTCCAATACGACCAGGTTGAGCGGATCTTGGGGCAACTCTCCGACGCGCTCGAGTCGGCCGCCGAGAGCTCCAGCGCCGAGGGCCTGGAAGGCCGGGTCGGCGGGGCCGCCCTGGCCATGATCCAGGCCCAGTACGCCGCCGCGGCGGCCGATCCGGAGGGCGAACTGGCTTTCGAATTGGGGTTTGATTTCACGGGCAGCCAGATTGTGGCCCGCTCCGACCTGTGGCCGCGGTCGTTCATCGTGGTGACCGAGGCGGCGGAACTCCAAGCG
>JAIROU010000395.1 GCA_031257375.1 Bifidobacteriaceae bacterium | reverse complement strand
TTTTGGACCATTGCAGGTCCCCGTCTGGCCCGAACCGGGCCAACACCGCGTCCGATCCGCCTTTGGCCGACCCGAAGTCCCCGTAGACGGATTCGGTGCGCCCGGCGGCGGCGAGCCCGCCGTCCGGCGCCGCCGCCACCGCGCCGAACCATTCATAGCCCGTGCCGCCGAGGGTTTTGGTACAGTGGAGTTTCCCGTCCGGCCTGAACCGGGCCACCACCGCGTCCTCTTCGCCTTTGGCCGGCCCGAAGTCCCCGTCGCCGGAACTGGTGGTCCCGGCGGCGGCGAGCCCGCCGTCCGGCGTCACCGCCACCGCGTCGAACCTGTCATCGCCTGTGCCGCCGAGGGTTTTGGTGAACAACGTGTCCCGGTCCCAGATGGCGCGGCGCAGGGCCGGCACCGCGAACGTGGCTCCCAGCACGGCCACGACCAGCGCCGCCGCGGTGACCGCCGCCATGGCGGCTTTCCGCCTGGCCGCGCGCCGCCGGGGCGGCGGCGCTGGCCGGGTGGTCAGGGCGCTGGCGGGATGCGCCCCAGCGGCCTGGGGCCTGGAGCCGCCCAGCAGTGGCGGCGGCGCCGCCTGGGTCGGCTGGGATGTCGGGGTGTAGCGCCGGGTGGCCGACTCGGGCGGGCGCCCGTCTGGCGGAAGCGGATAGGCCGACGGCGCGGGCTCGGCGGCGCCGGGCGGCGGTGAGGTCGCGGGGTCCGGCCCGGTGGCCCACCCGTGCTGGTGGCCCGGCGGCGGGGCCGGGCACCCGCCTGGCGGAAGCGGATGGGCCTTCGGTTCGGCCTGGGCGGCATCGGCGGCTTGGGGGTTTGTGCCCGTGGCCGACCCGTGCTGGTAGCCCGCCGCCGGGACGGGGTATACGGCTGGCGCGGGCGGGTCGGCATCGGGCGGCGGTGAGGTCGCGAGGTCCGGTCCGGCGGCCGGTCTGGGCGGGTAGCTCGGCGGCCGGTCCGGGCGCGCGGCTGGCGGCGTGGCGGCCTGGCGTAGGGCGGTGGCGAACTCGGCGGCGGTTTGGAAGCGGTCGGCCGGGTCTTGGCTGACGGCTTTCATGATCGCTTGGCTGAGGGCTTGGGGCAGGCGCGGGTCCAACACGGAAGGCGGGCGGGGGACGGTGTTGAAGTGGGCCAGGGCGACGGCTGAGAGGCTGTCGCCGTCGAACGCGCGCCGGCCGGTCAGCAACTCGTAGAGGACGCAGCCGGTCGAGTACAGGTCGGTGCGGCCGTCAATGTTGCGGTCGCCCTGGATTTGCTCGGGGCTGGCGTACACGTAGGTGGCCGGCTGGGCGCCGGCGGTCAGGCTGGTGGCGTCGCGCAGTTTGGCGATCCCGAAGTCGACCAGTTTGGCCGGGCCCTTGGCGGGCACCACGATGTTGGCCGGTTTGACGTCCCGGTGCCAGACGCCTTCCTGGTGGGCCGCCTCGAGGGCCGCCAGCACGTCCAGGATCACCGCCACGGACCGGCCGACTCCGATCCCGGAAGCGGCCAGGGTCTTCAGGTCCGGGCCGTCCACGAACTCCATGACGATGAAGGCGAACCGGCGGGTCGAGCCGTCGGAGAAGACCACCTCGGCGCCGCGCCCGGAGTCGTAGATGGTCGGGATGGACGGGTGGCGCAGGTTGGCTGCCGCCTGGGCCTCGCGCCGGAACCGGGTCAGCGACTCTTGGTCGGCGTCTTTGATCTGGTCCGCGATCTTGACCGCGACCACCCGGCCGAGTTCTTCATCGGCGGCCTTGAACACCGACCCGAACCCGCCCGACCCGAGGACCTCCAACACCCTGTAACGGCCCGCCACCCAGGCCGGGACCGGATTGCCCGCCTCAACCATCGGCCGGCCCGGCTCTGCGCTGGCCGTCGGCCGCGCCAGGCGACCGGAAGGGCGGCGGACGATTCGGTGCCATCGGGGCATCCTGACTCCGGGTCGGCCGACGGCCGCCCAGCGGCGGCCCCACCGATCCCCGGTCGGGGGCAGTTGGGAACCCGTCGATTATATGTGCCCCCGCGCGCGGCGCGCCATGCCCATGCGCCCGCCGACGGGCACGCCCCGGCCCCGAGGGGGGGCCGGCGGCGGCCAGTTCCGAGACGTGGCGCGGCGTCGCCGGTGGGTGACGCGGCCCGTCGGCAACCAGGGACGGTGCCTGATGCCGTGTGATCGGCATCGGGCACCGCCTTTCGTCGCGGTTTGCCCGCTAAGCGACGTGACGCTGGTCTCACCTGGGCGTCACCCCATGTCGTGGAATCTGTCGGGTCACGCGGCCCACTCGCCGACCTGGCGCCTTCCCGTTCGTACGGCGGAACGATATGATCCGGATCGCGTTCCCTCTGGGTGTCTAAACCACCAGCCACGGCCGGCCACCTATGGTACCGACGCGGATCAAGCGCGCCTCCTCTGACCTGCCGACGTTCACTGCCAGGCCCGTGTTTGGGGGTGCCACATTCCCGACGCGGAGCCGCCGAGCACCGGGTCTAGGAATTGTGCCATGAGCGACGCGGCGGCCTTCAGGTCGCACGTTTGGGCGGTCGTGTTGCGGGCGAGGGTGGGGTAGGCCTTGCCCCAGGTCGACGGGATCATGAATGCCGCAGCCGCCGCCAGATGCCGCTTCCGGCACTCGGTGATTATCGCCTCCCTCAGGCGATCGGCCGGCATCGGCTGCGTGAGGGCGATGATCACGAGATCCACGAGGTCTTTCTCACGGCTGGATGGCTTGCCGTGGTATTCCGTGATCGTGGCGCACAGTTTGTCGGCCACTT
>JAIROU010000381.1 GCA_031257375.1 Bifidobacteriaceae bacterium | reverse complement strand
GAGTGGCGCGGGGGCAGTTACGGGTGTATCTTGACGCTTGAGCCCGTGGGAGTGGGCTTCAGGGAGTGAACATCGGTGACGGCTTGGGAGAGCCGCGAGTTGAGGAGTTGATTTCAGTGCATGTTCGTGTGACAGGTCAGGTTGTGGTGTCGGACCGGCGCGTGTTCAAGCGGGATGACGGGTCGGAGTGGACCCGGACCGAGGTTCAGGTGATGGTCGCGTTCCGTGGGGTGACGACGTTGAGCCTGCGGGATGACGAGGGCGTCTTGCCCGAGGCGGGCGACTTGGTGGACGTGTTGGCGCGCTACGCCGGTGAGTACCGGGGGCAGCCGAGGTTCGACCTGGTGGGGCCGTGGCAGGTCGCCTTCAGCGGCGAGCTGTTGAATCCGGCGGCGTTCGCGCGGCCGGAGTTGGCGGCCGTGTGATGGACGCGTCGGTGATCGCGCCCGGCGAGCAGGTGGGGTTCTTGAAGGCGTTCGGGCTGGAGATGAACCGGATAATGGCGGTGCTGGTCAAGAAGGGGCCGGCGGGGGCGAGGCGGCGGTTCCAGCTCGGCGAGCGGCTGGTGCCGCTGGTGATGGAGCGCGTCTGGGAGGACCCGGCCCTGCGGGCCGAGGCCGTCCAGGAGCTGCGCGACTGGCTGATGGAGCTGTGAGCCGGAGATGAAGAGGCTTGGGCAAGGCTCGGCCCCGGACCGTGGGAGCGGTTACCGGGGCCTAGGCATGGCGCGGGAGTTGAGTGAACCGCGCGGCGGCCTTGCCCATCATGCTAATGACGCGGCGGCGGCAAAGCGAATCGGACATAACGCCCATTATCGGCCAAGAATCCGTTCATCTTCTCGCCTGATAGACCTGTTTCGCCACTCGACAGTTCATCTATTGCCGGGCATGAGTTCATCTCCGCCTGATAAACTTGCGCTGCTGAGCGGCGCCCTTCATTGAGGACTGGGGATCAGTTCAGTTTCCCCCTGATAGACTTACCGACCGCCGCGACCCGCACCGCCTGGCACTGGGGATCAGTTCAGTTTCCCCCTGATAGACCTACCTCCTGGTGTTGGTCGTTGGCTTTCAGACTGGGGATCAGTTCAGTTTCCCCCTGATAGACTTACTGGTCCTCCACGTCCGGGGCGGCGGCGACTGGGGATGGGTGTGAGTCTGTTGCGTGTTGTTCGCGGGTTGGTGCTGGTCGGCGCGTAGTCTGGAATAGTATCTATTCCAGATTGGAGGGACCCGATGTTCCGAACCGACACCGCCACCGACGCCGAGCTGGCGGCCCGCCGCGACGAGCTGGTCGCGCGCCTGCCCGGCTGCGCCGCCCACACGCCGGGATCGCTGCACCGCAACTACCGCAGGTGCGGGAAGCCGAACTGCCGCTGCGCCCAGGATGGCGACCCGGGCCACGGCCCCAGGCACGTCTTGGTCCGATACGAGGCCGGCAAGCCCCGCACTGTCCAGGTGCCCGCCGAGATGGCGCCCGAGGTCGCCGACGGGGTCGCCGCCTACCGGGAGTTCAACGATCTGGTCGCGGAGATCGCCGCGGTCAACTCGGAGCTTTCGGACCGCAAGCTCCGACGGGCGGCCAGCCCCAAGGCCGCCGCGCGCGGCAAAAAAGGGGGCTCCGCGGCCGGCGGGGCGGCGCCGGCGAGGCCGCCGGCGCCGTTCGGGAGGCGCTCGCCGGGGATCTGAGGGCCGCCGTCCAAGCGGAGGTCGACCGGCTGTGCCGGACCGCGGAACAGATCCTCGCCGAACGCCCTGGCGGGGCGTTCGCGCTGCTGGAGGGCGCGGCGCGGGCCGCGTCCCGCGCCGCGGGGAATCTGATGGCGCAGTTCGGCGCTGACTTGGCGTGCGCGGACGCCGGGCCGGGCGCGTGCGGGTGCGGCCGGGAGGCGCCGGTCCATTCGGTCAGGTCGAGGACGGTGGCGACGATGACCGGGGATGTGGTGTTGACCCGCGCTTATCGTTACTGCCGGCAGTGCGCGGAGGGTTTCTGCCCGGCCGACCGGGCGCTCGGCCTGGAGGGGAGGACCCGTTCGGAGGCGGTCGACATGGCGGCCGCGGCGGCCGGCCGGGAGGTGCCGTTCGCCGCCGCCGCGGCTTTGATCGAGGAGATCAGCGGGGCCCGGGTGGTGTCCGCGAAAACTTGCGACCGGGTCGTCAAGGAAGTCGGCGGGCGGGCCAGGCAGATTATGCGGGCTGACGCGGACGCGGCCGCCAGGGCGACTCCGGCCGAGCGGGCGCGCCGCTGGGACAAGGCGACGACCGCGTATGTGGCCTGTGACGGCACCGGGGTGGCGATGGTCCCGTCCGAGACCGAGGGCAGGAAAGGGAAAGGCGCCGACGGGCGCTCCCACACCAGGGAGGACAAGATCGCCCGCCTGTTCACCCAGACCGGTTTCGACGACGACGGCCAGCCCGCCATGGACAAAGACTCCTCGTCGTTCGTGTCCACATTCGAGCCGGTCGGGCCGTTCTCCGCCCAAGTGGCCGGCGAGGCGTTGCGGCGCGACGTCTCCCGCGCGCCCCGCCTCGCGGTGCTCGGCGACGGGGCGGCCTGGATATGGGGCATGGCCGACCGCATGTGGCCCCAAGCGACGCAAATCGTCGATTTCTACCACGCCGTCCAACATGTCAACGAGCTGGCCGACCTGCTCAAACCCCACATCGGGAAGCAAAAACCCGACGAGTTCAACAAGTCGCTGCGCGACCTGCTCAAACAGGGGGACATCGCGGGCCTGGCCGCCAAAGCCCGCCAAGTTGACGCCCCGGAGCGCCTCAAAGACGAGATCGCCGTCAAGATCGCCTACTTCACGAAAAACTGGCGCCGCATGCAATACGCCCAGTTCAAGCAACGCAAATACCTCATCGGCTCTGGCGCCGTGGAAAGCGCCTGCCGCAGCATCGTCGAAGACAGGGTCTCCAGGTCAGGGATGCGCTGGACCGTCGAAGGCGCCGACCGGGTCATAGCCTTGCGGGCGCTGCACCGCTCATCCGAGGACCGCTACACCAAACTCTGGACCCGGCCCGCCAACCCACCAGCCCTCGCCCAGGCAGCCTAACCAACAAACCGGACTCGCACCCAACTGGGGATCAGTTCAGTTTCCCCCTGATAGACTTATCTCGGCCAAGCCCCGCCAAGCCGAACAACTGGGGATCAGTTCAGTTTCCCCCTGATAGACTTACGGCCTCCGGCTTGGTCGCCCCCGCCCCACTGGGGATCAGTTCAGTTTCCCCCTGATAGACTTACGGCGGTGCATGGGAGCATCGCGGGTGTACTGGGGATCAGTTCAGTTTCCCCCTGATAGACTTAATCGGCAGAACCAGACTCGCGGCGGCCGACTGGGGATCAGTTCAGTTTCCCCCTGATAGACTTAAAACCTTTTTGATGCCGTCGAGGAACCCACTGGGGATCAGTTCAGTTTCCCCCTGATAGACTTAAACATCCTGGCCAACGACAAGACCGGGGACTGGGGATCAGTTCAGTTTCCCCCTGATAGACTTAGCCGGGTCGGGTTGTCCCGCAACCAGTCACTGGGGATCAGTTCAGTTTCCCCCTGATAGACTTACGGTGGGCTCAGAATGGGCCTCTGATCAGGTGGTTTACTCGGCCGTGCGTCAGAAAATCGTTAGCTGTTCGGGGGCGGATTCGGCAGGTTGCTCGCGTTCGTTGGCGAATCTGAACGCGGTGGCCCACTGATGATCGGTGATGTTGACGATGCGCACAAGACCGCCCAAAGGCAGGTTGCGCTTGATCCGGCGCACTGCCGTCGCGCCGGCGGCTGGTAGCGGCAGGTAGCGCACATAGACGGAAAGCTGCACTCGCTCGTAGCCGAGGTCGAGGAGCATGTGCCGAAACGCGGTCGCGGCCGACCGTTCGGGCTTGGTCTTGACCGGCAGGTCGAACATCACGAGGTTCCACACCTTTTCGTCTCCGACGTCAACCACTGCGGCCACCGCCCGGTGGGCACCAAGCAAGCGGCTTCAACCGATCGGTCGCCCCCTCCACATAGCTTCCGAGGTCCTGGGCCAGGTTGCGCAGTTGCGTTGCCGCCGAGTAGCCGTCAGCCGAGAAGGTGTCGGTTGACACCCGCACCAGAGCTTGCTTGACCGCAGGGTGACTGGGAGATGAGTTCGCGGGGAGGTTGACGACGCACCAGTCCACCGCCGGACGGAACGGTTCGATCAGGTCGTCGGCAAGGTTGAACGGATTCGAGCGGCCGCGGTGGAACAATCCCAGCGAAGCCACCAGCCCCGCCTCCAGGACAGCTCTGACCGCGAATCCCCGGAGCACCATGTAACCGTAATCGAGCAGCGCGTTCTCGGAGGTCCCTGACCCAGGTTGCCGACTGAACGGTTGATTCTCGAAGAGTTGCGGCCAGTAGGCCTTGGCCGCCCGCGCTTCCGCGTTGTCTGGGTCGCCCGACCGCACCGTCTTGGCGATTTGCGTCAGGGTGGCGGCTGCCGGCCGTCGCAGCGCCGCCAGATTCGCCCGTTGTCCATCGATTTTGGCGCGCACTATCCTCCCCCAGGCATTCTTCCGTCGCGGCGTTGACAACCGTGACTGCGCCAGATGCCTCGCCCCAACCCTCGTATGAGTGCTCCAGGGATATGACCCGGACACGGGCACGCCGCGCCAATCGCAGAACAGAACGACCACGTCAAACGCTGAGCACTGCTGGAGGACGGCACGGCCAAGGGCGGTCCTCAGCCCCACCAGGATCACTGCGACGTCGGCCAGTGGCACTTGTTCAGGGTCGCGGCCGTCCCTTCTCACCACTATCTGACCGCGCTGGTAGCGGAGTTCCCCTTCGAACCCGGTAAAATCGAGGACTCGCCACGCCGCCACGGGCTCGATCCCTGTCTAGCTCGACCAGTTGACAGGCAGATGCGATCGCGACTGTGACCGCGGCCTGCCCAGAGCATTGCGGCGCAGCACCTGCGCTTTGCATCGGGACATCACAACGTCCACCGCCGACAACCAACCCCTTAGGTCGAGAATCTCCCTCACCGCGTTGCTGGCGTCATTGCCGAGCCCTTCGGAAGCTAGCTGCCTGGGCCGCATCCTCAGTCTCGCGGCACCCTCGAAGCCAGCCACCCTCCATCGAACAGTCCCCGGGTACGCCTGCATGAACTCACCGATCAGTCCCGTGGCGTTCCGCGTCTGGGATCGCTGACCAGTTCCGGGTTTTTATTCCCCCCATCTGGTGTGGCCTAATTGACCACGCGAGAAGGAGAGCAAGGAGCCATGGAGAACAAGACAACCAGC
>JAIROU010000371.1 GCA_031257375.1 Bifidobacteriaceae bacterium | reverse complement strand
CGTGACGGTCGCCGGAACGGCGGGCGCGGCCCTGGCGGGGGGCCAGTCGGCGGTCATCACGCTCGGCGATGACGCCCTGGCGGCGGCGCTGACCGGCGCGGACGCCTCGTCCTGGTTCGGGTCTTCGCTACCGGCCGGGGTGACGGCCCAGGCCACCGGCGCGGCCAACGGCCAAACCATAACGGTTTTGTTCGCCGGGACCCCGACGGCCGCGTCCCAGGCGACGTTCACAGTCACCGTCCCCGCGTCGGCGCTACTGGGCGGCGACCCCATCACCGCCACCACCAACCCCGACGCGAAGTTCGCCATCACCGGCGCTACCGGCGACTTCGACGTGGTCGGCGGCGTTCAAGGAGCAGATTGGACCTATTCGGCCGGCTGCCTGACCATCGCCGCCAGCGGGACTTACACAATCTCCATGGTTTCGGGGGTCACATCGACCACTGACTGCGTGATCGTGGCCGCCGGCGTCGAAGCGGCGATCACTCTGGACGGCGTGGTGATCGACCGCTCCGCGCTGAGCGACGAGATCGCGCCGTTCGCCATACGGTCCGGCGCGTCCGCGGACTTGACCCTGGCGGGGACCAGCGCGCTGACCGCCGCCGACTACTCAGCGCCCGGCCTGGAGGTTCCCCAGGGCGCTCATTTGAGGGTCACCGGGGGCGGCGCCCTTGACGTGCAAGGGGGCGGTAACGCCGCCGGGATCGGCGGCCGCGACAGCGAGGAGGTCGGGGGTATTGTCATCGACGGCGCCACGGTGACCGCCACCGGCGGCTTCAACGGGGCCGGGATCGGCGGCGGGTTCGGCGGTGACGGCGGCAGTGTCACCATCGCCAGTGGTACGGTGACCGCCAGGGGCGGCCAGTGCGGCGCCGGTATCGGCGGCGGCTTCAGCGGCAGCGGCGGGACCATCACCGTGGGCGGCGGGACGGTGGACGCTGTCGGCGGCACCTACGGCGCGGGGATCGGCGGCGGCTACTATGCCAGCGGCGGGACCATCACCGTCGGCGGCGGGACGGTGACCGCCAGGGGCGGCACCTCCTACGGGGCGGGCATCGGCGGCGGTACCCGAGGCCACGGTGGGAGTATCACAATCAGCGGCGGGACGGTGACGGCCAGCGGCGGCCGCCTAAGCGCCGGGATCGGCGGCGGCTCCGACGGCGCCGGCGGGACTATCACCATCAGCGGCGGTAACGTGGAATCTACCGGCGGCAGCGAAGGTGCCGGGATCGGCGGCGGCTCCGACGGCGCCGGCGGGATTATCACCATCAGCGG
Organism: Bifidobacteriaceae bacterium; assembly: GCA_031257375.1. GTDB lineage: Bacteria > Actinomycetota > Actinomycetes > Actinomycetales > WQXJ01 > JAIRTF01. The sequence goes on along the minus strand of JAIROU010000371.1, from coordinate 22,218 downwards.
CGGTAACGTGGAATCTACCGGAGGCGTGTACGGGGCGGGGATCGGCGGCGGCGATGGCGGAGCCGGCGGGACTATCACCATCAGCGACGGGGTGGTGGCCGCCACCGGCGGCGGCAGGGGCGCGGGGATCGGCGGCGGCTGGTTCGCCGGCGCCGGCGCCGTCGCCATCAGCGGCGGGAGGGTGACGGCCGCAGCCGGCCAGTACGGGGCGGGGATCGGCGGCGGCTCCGGCGGGACCGGCGGGAGTGTCACGGTCGACGGCGGGACGGTGACGGCCCAGGGCGACAAGGCGGCCGTTGACGACACGGCGTTGTTCAGTTTGACGCCGGCCCTGTACGTGTACTGGACGGACACGGCCGTGAGCGGCGCCGACGCGGTCCGCCACTTCTATCCGGCCGACCCGGCCTTCGCGGCCCCGGCCGCGGTCAAGTACGCGCTGATCGACACCGCCCCGGTGGGTTCGGCCGCAGTCGCGGACGTGACGGTCGCCGGAACGGCGGGCGCGGCCCTGGCGGGGGGCCAGTCGGCGGTTATCACCCTCGGCGATGACGCCCTGGCGGCGGCGCTGACCGGCGCCGACGCCTCGTCCTGGTTCGGGTCTTCGCTGCCCGCCGGGGTGACGGCCCAGGCCACCGGCGCGGCCAACGGCCAAACCATAACGGTTTTGTTCGCCGGAACCCCGACGGCCGCGTCCCAGGCGGCGTTCACAGTCACCGTCCCCGCGTCGGCGCTACTGGGCGGCGACCCCATCACCGCCACCACCAACCCCGACGCGAAGTTCGCCATCGTCCACTCTTACGGCGTGTCGCTGTCGGTGGCCGGGACGCACACGTTCCCCGGCCTGACAGCCGGTTACGGGCCGGTCGCGGGCCAGGCTGTCACGGTGACGAACACCGGCACTGGGGCGACCGGGGCGTTGAACGTCTCCTTGTCCGGGGCGGACTCGGCGGCGTTCGCCCTGTCGGCCGCCTCGCTCGGCTCCATCGCCGCTAGCGGGACCAGCAGTTTCACAGTCGCGCCGGTCACCGGCCTGGGCGCCGGGACCCACGCGGCCACGGTCACGGTCTCCGGCGCCAATGGCATCACGGCCAGCTTCAACGTCAGCTTCACCGTCTCGCACACTTACGGCGTGTCGCTCTCGGTGGCGGGGACTCACACGTTCCCCGGCGTGGTGGCGGGCTACAACCCGGTCGCGGCTCAGTCGGTGACGGTCACCAACACCGGCACTGGGGCGACCGGGGCGTTGAACGTCGCCTTGTCCGGGGCGGACTCGGCGGCGTTCGCCTTGTCGGCTGCCTCGCTCGGCTCCATCGCCGCTAGCGGGTCCAGCAGTTTCACGGTCGCGCCGGTCACCGGCCTGGGCGCGGGGACCTACACCGCCACGGTGACGGTGACGGGTGCGAACAGCATCGCAGCGAGCTTCAGCGTCTCGCTAACGATCGCTCTCGCGCACACTTACGGCGTGTCGGTGACCTTGGCGGGGACGCACACCTTCCCCGGCCTGGTAGCCGGTTACGGGCCGGTCGCGGCTCAGCCGGTGACGGTCACCAACACCGGCACTGGGGCGACCGGGGCGCTGGACGTGGCCCTGTCCGGGGCCGACCCGGCGGCGTTCGCCTTGTCGGCCGCCTCGCTCGACTCCATCACCGCTGGCGGGACCAGCAGTTTCACAGTCGCGCCAGCGACCGGGCTGGCCGCGGGGACCTACACCGCCACGGTGACGGTGACAGGTGCGAACAGCATCTCGGCCAGCTTCGGCGTCAGCTTCACCGTCTCGCACACTTACGGCGTGTCGCTGTCGGTGGCCGGGACTCACACGTTCCCCGGCCTGGCGGCCGGTTACGGGCCGGTTGATTTGTCGGCTCAGTCGGTCACGGTGACGAACACCGGCACTGGGGCGACCGGGGCGTTGAACGTCGCCCTGTCCGGGGCCGACCCGGCGGCGTTCGCCTTGTCGGCCGCCTCGCTCGGCTCCATCGCCGCTGGCGGGACCAGCAGTTTCACAGTCGCGCCAGTGACCGGGCTGGGCGCGGGGACCTACGCCGCCACGGTGACGGTGACAGGTGCGAACACCATCACGGCCAGCTTCAACGTCAGCTTCACCGTCTCGCACACTTACGGCGTGTCGCTGTCGGTGGCGGGGACGCACACCTTCCCCGGCCTGGCGGCCGGTTACGGGCCGGTCGCGGCTCAGTCGGTCACGGTGACGAACACCGGCACTGGGGCGACCGGGGCGTTGAACGTCGCCCTGTCCGGCTCCGACCCGGCGGCGTTCGCCTTGTCGGCCGCCTCGCTCGGCTCCATCGCCGCTGGCGGGACCAGCAGTTTCACCGTCGCGCCGGTCACCGGCCTGGGCGCGGGGACCTACACCGCCACTGTCGCGGTCACGGGACAGCGCGGCATCGCCCTCGGCTTCAACGTCAGCTTCACGGTCTCCAGAGCCGCCCAGGCCGCCCTGGCGATAACCGGTCTGGGCGCGTCCTACACCTACGGCGACGGGCCGTTCACAGTCGCAACCGAAGGCGGCTCGGGCGACGGCGCCGTGTCGTTCGCGTCGTCCGACCCGCTGGTCGCGACCGTCAGCGGGGACCAGGTGAGCGTGGTCGGAGCGGGCTCGTTCAGGTTGACCGCGACAAAAGCGGCCGCGGGGGATTACGGCTCGGCCCAGGTGACCTCGGCGGTGGTGAACGTGGCCGAGGCGACCCCGGCGGTGGCGTTGACGGCGCAGGGCGCCGGCGCGGGCCAGACGGTCGTGTTGACGGCGACGGTCAGCCGGGCCGGCGTCGGGGCCGTGCCGTCCGGCACGGTAACGTTCAAACGCGACGGGTCGGTGGTCGGGACGGTCGCGCTGGACGCTTCCGGGACGGCATCGTTGGCTGTGATCGCGCCGGACGGCCTGGAGCATTCGTACGCCGCGGCGTACCCGGGCGAGGCAGGCCGTTACAATCCCGCCGATTGGACCATCGCCCACGCGGTCGCCAAGGCCACCCAGGCGGCCTTGGCGATTAGCGATCCGGGGGCGTTGGCATACGGCGACGACGGTTTCACGCTGGCGGCGTCAGGCGGGTCGGGGAGCGGGGCGGTGAGGTTCTCCGCGCCGGTCGGCAACGGCGTGCTGGCGGTCGCGGCCGACGGCGCCGCCACCATCACCGGAGCGGGCACTGTGACCGTGACCGCTGTCAAGGCCGGCGACTCGTCGTTCAACCCCGCCGCCGCCGTCCTGGCGGTGACAGTCGGGCCGCGGGAGATCGCCCAGGTGGACGTGGCCGTGCTGGGCGGCCCGTTCGTCTACACCAGTTCGGCTTGGCGCCCGGCGGTGGCGGTCGCGGACGGGGCGGTCGTGATCACGGCGGCCGACTACACCACCGGCTACGGCGTCAACGTCGGGGCGGGCGCGGGGTCCGTCAGCTTGACCGGGCAGGGCAACTACACCGGCGTCAAGACCGTGGCATTCAACATCGAGCCCAGGCCCTTGACCGGGGCCGCGGTGGCGTTGGCCGGCGGCCCATTCGTTGAAACCGGCTCGCCGATCACACCTGACGTGACGCGAGTGGTGGTGGACGGCATTGTCGCGGAGACGGACCAATTCGACGTGGCGTATGCGGACAATGTCGCGCCGGGCACGGCGACGGTCACTGTGACCGCCAGGCTGGGGTCGAACTTCACCGGTTCTGCCAGCGCCAGCTTCACGATCAATCCGGCGCCTGGACCCGCCGTTTACCGCGTGGTCGAGCATTTCGGGGCGTGGGCGGGCGAGGGCGGCGCCTCGGCCAAGGTGGAGGCCGATGCCGCCCGGTTAGTCGGCTTAACCCGCGCGGGCGCGCTGGTCGACCCGGCCCACTACACCGTCGCCACCAACTCGGACGGGCATCTGACGCTGACGCTCTCGCGGGACCATCTCCTTGGCCTGGCCGAAGGCGACCACGAGTACCGGGCGGAATTCACCGACGGGCGCAGCGAATCCATCGCTTTGACCGTCAATCCCGCCACCGGCGGCCAGCCCACGCCGTCGCCCACGCCTTCGCCGGCCCCGGCCGCAGGCCTGCCGCTGACCGGGTCAGTCGGCTCGGAGCTGGTCTTGTGGGCCGCACTGGTCAGTTTGGCGGCCGGGCTCTCCCTGATTCGGCGCTCGCGCCGGTGCCGGGCGACCGGTCGCGGCTGAGCGCGCCCGCGCACTCGGCCGCCCGACCTCGCCCGGGGCGGCGAAGAAGATGCTCGGCTCTCCTGGGCGGTCGGATGCCTCGATGAAGCACTGCCTCTACCCCTCGTTGACGGCGCCGTCAATAGGGGGTAGGTTGAGACGGTGCCGAGGCCGCAGAAGTACCGGGATGTGACCAAGGTGCTGCGTGCCAACGGTTTTGCGCTGATCCGCCGGGGCAAGGGCTCGCACGAGCTGTGGGGCCGACCCGAGGGCGGGCGCAAGTTCGCAATCGCCAACCACGGCCCCGGCTCGAAGATCAGCGCTGGCATCATAGGACAATTGCTGGCCGAGCTCGACCAGGCCCCAAAGGAATGGAGGCGACCGCTGTGGTTGGAAGAAGTTACCGGGCCAGGGCCCGCAAGGACGGCCGGTTCTGGCTGGTGGAGATCTCGGCGCTTGACATCACAGGGCAGGCCAGGTCGCTGCGCGAGGTCGAGGAGGTCGCCCGCGAGGTGGCGGCCCTGGTGCTGGACACGGACCCCGCCGCGATCGGCGTGGACGTGGAAATCGAATTGCCGACCGACCTTGCGGCGGCTTGGGCGCGGACCCGCTCGGAGATGGCGGCAGTTCGCCAGGCTCAGGCAGACGCCGCCCGCCAGTCCCGCGATGTTGTAACGGCGTTGCGATCAGCCGGCTACACCTACGCCGAGGCGGGGGCAGCCCTGGGTTTGTCGCCGCAGCGCGTCCAAAAGATCGCCGCGTCAACGTAACCGCCAGGACTGGTGGCGATCACACCCTCGGGTCAACATCGATATCCCTTGCCGATGCGGCTCAGCCCTGGCGGTAGGCCACCCCGGCGCCCGAGCCCGGGTAGCGCCAGCTGAGGACGCCGGGCGGGGCGACGGCCAGGCAGGTGCCGCACTCCAGGCAGCCCGCCCACTGGACCGAGATGGCCCCGTCCGCCCCGACCGAGTAGACCCCGGCCGGGCAGATCCGTTCCAGCAGCGGGCCGGCCCCGGCCGCGCGGGCGGCCGCCTGGTCGATTTCGATGTGCGGCCCGTCGTCCAAGTTATAACGGTCGCGCGCCAGCCGTTCAGTGATGGTCCCGAGTTTCATGCGATCACAACGCCCTCAAGGCTTTCCAGCCGTCAGCCATCAAGTCGGTCAGCCCCACCGGCGCCGCCTTCAGCGCCTCGCGGGCGGTCTTCAGCAGGTGGCGGCGCGGTTTCAAATCCAGGTCGTAGAGGCCGTGGAAGACGTCGGCCAGCAGCGGGCCGTAGTCGTTGAACATCCGCCGTCCCTCGAGGAAGGCCGGCGCCCGCCGGTAGGTGGCCATGTCCCGCCCCACGAAGCTGGCCGCCAAGTTCCGCCGATAGCGGTCGAGCGACGCCGCCGAGCAGTCCCCGGCCGCCAGCGCGGCCTCAACCGCCTCCGCCGCCGCCAGGGCCGAGCCGGCCGCGAGGTCCATCCCGCGCACGGTCAGCCCGGTGTTGAGGGCCAGCCCGGCCGCCTCCCCGACCACCACCAGCCCGGGCCGGACCAGGTCGCGGACCATCGCTTGGCCGCCCTCGGCGACCAGGTGGGCGCCGTATTCCAGAAGCTCGCCGCCCTTCAGGAACGGAGCGATGAACCGGTGGTCCACAAAATGATCGTGCAGGCCGGCGGCCGAATGGCCGGACCGAGCCAGGTCGTCCAGGCGCAGCACCACGCCGATCGAGACCGACTCGCGGTTGGTGTACATGAACCCGCCGCCGCCCACGCCCTTGGTGCAGTCCCCCACCACGGCGTAAGCCGCCCCCTGGTCGCCCTCCAGGTTGAAACGGTCCTCGAGGACCCCGCGGTCCAGGCCGATGACCGATTTGACGCCCACCGCCAAATGATTGGGCGGGTCCTTGGCGCGGAAGCCGGCGTCGCGCGAGATGAACGAGTTGACGCCGTCGGCCGCCACCACGACGTGGCAGCGCAACTCGTCCTCCCCCGCCCCGATGCCCATGACCCGCCCGTCCTCGACCAGCAGCCGGTCGACCTTGATGCCCGCCATGAGCATGACGCCGGCCTGTTCGCACTGCTCGGCCAGCCAGGCGTCAAGTCTGGCCCGCAGCACCGAGACGGCGTTGACCGGCTCGGCCAGGCGCTCGTCGGCGTAGTCGAGGTTCACGAAGCTGGACCGGTTGAGGAAGCTCAAACAGTTGCGGGTGATCACCCGCTCCACCGGCGCGGCGTCCGCGAAGCTGGGGAAGACCTGCTCCATCACCCGGCAGTAGAAGACACCGCCGGACAGGTTCTTGGCGCCCGGCTCCGGGCCGCGCTCGACCAGCAGGACGCTGCGGCCGGCCTTGGCCAGTTCGTGCGCGCTGACGCACCCGGCCACCCCGGCCCCGATCACGATGACGTCGAAATCGACCTCGGGGGTCTCGGACATTGGCTCAAACCTCCTGTGGGTAAGTGGATCCCGGGGCGGCGACTGCGGGGGCAGGCGAACGCCGCCCCGGGATTCATCGATCAGCCGGTGAGTTGGTCCCGGCTGATCAGCCCTTGATCGCCTTGATGGCGTGGCGGGCCGCGACGCGGCCGCTGGCGTGGGCGAAGCCGTTGGCGCTGCCCGGCACGTCCAGGTTGTAGGTGTCGCCGAACAAGCCGCCGGCGTCCATGCCGGCCGCGTACAGGCCCGCGATCGGCTGGCCGTCCACGGAGATCACCTGCATGGAACCGTTGACGTGCAAGGCACCGGTCGACACCAGGATGGCGGCCCGCATCTCGATGGCGTAGAACGGCGCCGTCTTGACCGGCCGCAGGTACTTGGCGTCCTTGAAGAACAGCGGGTCGTCGCCCTTGGCGGCGAACTCGTTGTACTGGTCCACGGTCGCCTGGAAGACCTCCGGGTCGAGCCCGATCTGCTTGGCCAGGTCGGCCACCGAATCAGACTTCCAGGTCATCTCGCCCTCGGCGATGGCCTCGTCGAGCTCGGTCTGCAAGCCGGTCAGCTTGCCGTGGTAGGGGATGAAGTCGCCCAGCCCGATGTCGGAGCCGTCGTCGATCAAGTGCTGGACCGTGTCCTGGTCGATGATCGAGTAGGAGCGGCCGTCCGGCTGGGAGGCGATGACGTTGCCGGCGTCCGCGAAGGACAGGGCGACGTGCTCGTCGTAGTAGCGCTGGCCGGTCTTGTTCACCCACAGCACCGGCTGGGAGCCGCCGCCGTTGATGTGCGCCACCAGGGTCTTGCCCTTGGCCACGGGGATGATCATGAGCGGCAGCATCTCCCAGGTGTCGGCGCCGATCGCCAGAGCCATCTGGATGGTGTCGCCGGTGTTGCCCTCCGGCCCCATGTAGATCAGGTGTTCGGCGTTCTTGGCGAAGCGCGAGTTCTCCTTGACCATGTCGAGGTTGCCGCCGAACCCGCCGCCCGCCAGGACGACGGCCTTGGCGCCGATCCGGATGGTGTTGCCGTCCGCGTCCTCGGCCACCACGCCGACGACCTTTCCGTCCTCAACGATCAGTTCCTTGGCGGCGGTGGACGTGAAGATGTCGACCCCGGCGTCGACCGTCGCCTGAAGCAGGACCTCTTGCATGTGCGCGCCCAGGCCGTCGGGGCGGTGGAACGAGTTCAACTCGGTCGGCTGCTCGTAGGCGTAGATGGTGACGTCGGTGTAGACAATGCCGAGCGACTTCATGATGTCGATCGTCTCGGCCGTCTCGTAAGCCTGCATTCGGGCGACCTCTGGGTTGGCCCGCTTGTGGCTGTAGTCGATGTAGCGCTTGTAGCCCTCGGCCCGGGTGGGATAGTGCATGCCGGGCGTCGGCGGAACCTTGCGGGCCTTCTGCTCGCTGGACTCGAAGGCGGCCTGGCCCTCGGCGAAGACCGAGCTCCCGCCGGTCTCCGGGCACTTCTCCAACAGGGCGGTCTTCAGCCCGCCCTCTTTGGCCGCGATGTAGGCGGCCATCTTGCCGGACCCGCCACCGCCGATTGACACCAGGTCGTATTCAACGTCGAACGTTGCCATAGTTTGATCTCCTCAGATTGTTCGTTCAGCCGACCAGGCGGCCGGCCGCGTATTCAGCTGTCCTCGAGCGCCCGCGCCAAGGCGGGCACGAATTCGTACAGATCCGCCACCACTCCATAGGTGGCGGTGCGGAAGATGACCGCTTCGGGGTTGTTGTTGACGGCCACGACCGCTTTGGCCGAGCGCACGCCCTCCATGTGTTGCGGCTCGCCGGAGATTCCCAGGGCGAGGTAGACCAGCGGCGCGATCTTCTGTCCGGACCGCCCCACATAGCGCTCCTCGGGATACCAGTGCAGGTCGTCGGCGATCGGCATCGAGCAGGCCATCTCCGCCCCCAGCGCCCTGGCCAGGTCCTCCACCATGGCCAGGTCCGCCCGGGCCTTGACGCCCCGGCCGACGCCCACCACCCGCTCGGCCGAGGCCAGGCCGTCCGCCCCGGCGGCGGCCTCGACCGACCGCCGCTCGACCGCCAGCGGGGCCGGCGCCGCCACCGGCAGGACCGGCGAGGCCGACCCGGACACGTCCGGCTGGCCCTCGTTCGAGTCCCAGACCACCGCCACCGGGCCGTCGGCCGCCAGCGTCTCGATCACCGCGCCGTCGAGGGCGTTGCGCTCCACCAGGACCGTCTGCCCGTCGAGGGACACCGCCGTCCCGCCGCCGACCAGCGCCGCCCCGGCGGCCACCGCGGCGCCGCCCAGCAACGCCCGCGCGGCCGGGGACGGCCCGCTCAGCCAGACCCGCGCCGGCGCCTCGGCCGCCAGCCGCGCCACGGCCGGGCCGTAGGCCTCGGCCACGAGCCCCGGCCCGACCTCGATCCAGTGGACTTTGGCCGCCCCCACCGCCGATGCCGCCTGGGCCAGTTCGCGCCCGCCCACCGCCACGACCACCACCGTCGCGCCACCGCTTTGGGCGGCCGCCGCCAGCGGCGGCAGTTCCTCGGCGGCGGTCGCCACCAGCCAGATTTCGAAGCTCACAGCAAACCATCCCCTCTCAGGGCCGCCACCAGCGACGCCGCCGCCTCATCGGCCGAGCCGTCGAACAACCGGGCGCCCTGGCGGTCAGGGCGGCGGGTGCCGCGCGCCGCCACGCCCGCCTCGGGCGGGGCCACCGCCAATTCGGTGACCGGCTTCTTGCGGGCCTTGATCATCTCCATCATGCCGGGCGGCTTGGCCTCCTCCCCGACCGCGACCGCCCCCAGCACCAGCGGGGTCGGCAGCGAGAGGGTCTCGACGGCGTTGCCGACCCGGCGCCGGGCGTTGACGCGGCCGCCAGCGGCCTCGGCCGAGTTGACGCCCAGCAGCACCGGCCAGCCGAGGACGGCGGCCAGGGCCGCCGCCACGCCCGGATGGGCGACCGCGTCAGCGATCACGACCACGTCGACCTCGCCAATCTGATCGACGGCCTGGGCCAGCGCGCGGGCGGTGGCGGCGTTGTCCGGCGACGGCCCGACCTGAGGCGCCGCGTAAGCCGTGTCCAACCCGCGGGCCAAAGCCCAGGCCGTCTCCCCGTCCCCGATCGTCAGGCCGACCACCGAGCCATCGGCCCCGGCCAGTTCCTTGGCTATGGTCAGGACAGCCGGATCGTCATCGCCGGCGGCCATTTTGGCGCTGCCCCAATCGACCTCGCCGTCCTGGCGGACCAGCGCGCTGGCCGTCGCCCGCGACCACTTGTAAACTGCCACTGCTCTCATAGCCGTCCGCCTCCTCAGTGGGCCGTCTGTCCGCCGTCCACCAAGTAGACCCCGCCGGTGGTGAAGGATGCGTCGTCTGACGCCAGGTAGAGGATCATGCCCGCGATCTCCTCCGGACGGCCGGTCCGGTGGACCGCGTTCTGCCCGGTCACGATCGCCCGGAAGGCCGGGTCGGCCAGCCAGCGGGCCGTCATCGGCGTCTCCACCAGGCCCGGCGACAGGCAGTTGACGCGGATGCCCTGTTCGGCGTACTCCAGCGCGGCGCCCCTGGTCAGCCCGAGCACGCCGTGCTTGGCCGCGACATAGGGCGCCATGCCCGGATCGGCCACCACCGAGACCACCGAGCCGGTGTTGATGATCGAGCCGCCGCCGTTCAGGAGCATCTGCTGGATCTCGTATTTCATGGCCAGGAAGGTGCCGATCAAGTCGACCCGCAGGGTGTGGTTGAACTCCTCGGCCGTGAACTCGGCCAGCGGCTTGGTCACCGGCAGCGAGCCGGCGTTGTTCAGCGCCACGTCGAGCCGCCCGTGCCGCTCGACCACCTGGGCGATCGCGTTCTTGACCGATTCCTCGTCGCCGACGTCCATCTTGACGGCGCTGGCCACCCCGCCGGCGGCGTTGATCTCGTCGACCACGTCCGGCGGCGTCCGGTGCGCGCTGAGCACAAGCTTGGCGCCCTCTTTGGCGAAGGCCAGGGCGGCGGCTTTGCCGATGCCCGTGGCCGCGCCGATGATCAGCACAACTTTCCCCTCAAATCTTTCGGCCATCAATATCTCCAATCGTTCAGTGTTCAGGCCGGCGCCAGTCGCCGCGGAATTGCGCCGACGCACGCCGACCAACTTGTAGGGGCAAGGATCTGGCGGACCGCCGTCTTTGGCGGGCCACCAATCACTTTGGCCGGTTCGACCTGGGACTCAACAGGTCCGCAGGTATACCAACTGAGGTCGACTTTCGGTTACCGCCCGCCGCCGATGCCGTCAGTCGCCGTCAGTCGCCGTCAGTCGCCGTCGGTCGCCTTCAGTCGACCAGGCCGCGCCGGATCGAGTGGACGGCCAATTGGACGCGGTTCTTCATCCGCCACTTCGACATCACCCGGCCGATGTGCTTCTTGACCGTCGCCTCGGTGATGAACAACCGGGCCGCGATCTCCTCGTTCGACAAACCCTCGACCAGCAACTTGAGCACGTCGCGCTCGCGGCGGGTGAGCGACTCGCCGGCCAGGGCGGGCGCGCGCCCGGCCGGGTTGGAGCTGAACGAGGCCAGGACCTTGGCCGCGATCGGCCCGGACAGGGCCGCCTCGCCCTGCATCACCCGGACCAGGAAGGCCCGCAGCCGCTCGGGCGGCTCGTCCTTCGACAAATAGCCGTGGGCGCCGTTGGCCAGCGCCTGAAAGACGTCGTCCCCGGCCGAGGACATCGACAGCATGACCACCCGGCAACTCGGGTTGGAGGCGGCGATGGCGCGGGTGGCGTCAAGCCCGCCGAGGCCGTTCATGCGCACGTCCATCAGCACCAGGTCGGGCTTCAACCGCTCGGCCAGGGTCACCGCCGTCTGGCCGTCCGGCGCCTGGCCGACCACCGCGAAGTCCGACCAGCGCCCGATCAGCGCCGCCAGGCCCTCGCGGAAAAGCCGGTGGTCGTCCACCACCAGCACGGTTGTCGGCTCGGCCATCAGGCGAAGGTCCCAATCCGCTCGGTCAGGGCGATCGCCCCGGCCGAATGCCCGAACGGCGCCTCCGCCACCACCAGCGCCCCCCGGCCGACCTCCGCCCGGACGGTCAACTGCCCGCCGATCCCGGCCAGCCGCTCCCGCATGATGACCAGCCCGAGGCGGGTGTCCGGCACGGCCGCCAGGTCGAAGCCGCGCCCGTCGTCCTCGATCTCCAAGCGCACGCAGCTGTCGGTGACCAAAAGCCGGACCGTCACATTGCTGGCCAGCGAGTGAATGCGGGCGTTCGACAGCGCCTCTTGGAGGACCCGGACCAGTTGCGCGGTCACGTCGAGCGGCACGGCCGCCGCCCGCTCCGGCTCCGGGCATTCGACCCGGGTGGCCATCGGCGCCAGTGCGGCGAAGGCCTCGACCTGGCTCTTGACCGCGTCCAGGCAGGATCCGTGGGTGGCGGCGGCGTCCGCCCTGAGCCCCAGCATGCGATGGCGCAGCGTCACCCGGAGGTTCGCCACCATCTCGGTCAGGGCCTTGACATCGGCCGCCAGCGCCGCCTGGTCGCCGCCTAGGAGGTCGAGGCTCATCGCCTCGGCGTGCAGGCCCAGGGCCGCCACCTGCTGCGCCAGGTCGACGTGGAGCTCGTCGGCCAACAGCCGCCGCTCTTTGACGGCCCCGAGCTCTTGCTGGCGCCTGGCCTGAATGCCGGAATGCAGCGCCCGGCCCAAGATGTGCCCGGCGGCGGCCAAAAACTGCCGGGCGTCATGGTCCAACGGCCGGTCGTCGTCGAAGCTCATCAGCACGGCCCCCAGGTGGCGCCCCTCGGCGTGGACGCCGACCACCACCCCGGTCACGCCGAGCCAGTCCTTCCAGGCCTCCGGCAGGACCCGCCAACCCTCGGAATCCAAGTTGTCGCGCACCGCCACCGGCGAGTCCCGCGGGTTGATCCAAGGGTCGCGGACGTGCACGGCGGCCGGGATCCAGGGCCAGCGCTCCGCGAAGACGGCGCTCTGGGCCTCGTCGGTGACCAAGACCGCCCGGACGCCCGAATCGTCCAACAAGAAACTGGGGGCGTAGTGGGCGCCGACCGCCCGCTGCATCATCGAGACGGCCTTGACATAGCCCTCCCAGCGCTCGTCCGAGGCGTTCAGGGCTTCGCACATCTGCACCAGAACACCCATGTACTGCGGGCGCCCGTTGCTCACGTCGGCCATGGTAGGGGGTCAGCGGGCAAATGCCAAGGCGCGGCCTTCGCCGTCGCGCCGCCAGGCCAGCCCCAAGGCCGTCACCGCAGCGTGGCCTTGATCTTGGAGAGGCGGCCGAGCAGCCCGGACACGAAACCGGCCGATTTCTCGGTCGACAGCCGGCCGGCCAGATCGGCGGCCGCCTTGAGGACCACCGGGTCCGGCACGTCGTCCTCGAAGACCACCTCGTAGGCGCCGACGTACAAGATGGCCCGGTCCACCGCCGGCATGCGCGACTGCGGCCAGCCCTGGGCGTAGGTGTCGAGCCAGTCGGAGATCTCCGGGCGGCGCTCGGCCACCCCCCTGACCAACTGCAGGGTGTACGGGGGGACGGCCACGGCATCGGACAAGTCTTCTGCCGCCTCCTCGCCCGTCTCCCCCGACGCGCCGCCCACGCCCCCGGCCCGCAAAGCCGCTCGCTGGCGCACCATGTCGAGCGGGTCGAGGCCGCGCTGGAAGGACTCGAAGACCAATTCGACGGCGCGCCGGCGGGCGGCCGTCCGCGAAACGGGCCGCCCCGGAGGCGAAGTCACTCGTTGACCCGGCCCAGGTAATCGCCCGAGCGGGTGTCCACCTTGACGCGCGTGCCCGGCTCGATGAACAGCGGCACCTGGATGACGTGCCCGGTCTCCAAGGTGGCCGGTTTGGTGCCGCCGGTCGAGCGGTCGCCCTGCAGGCCCGGCTCGGCGTAGGTGATCTCCAGGACCACTGCGGCCGGCAGTTCGACGTAGAGCGGGTCCGACTCGTGGGTCGCCACGATCGCGTCCTGGCCCTCGAGCAAGAAGTGGGCGGCGTCCCCGACCGTCGGCTCGGCCACGTTCAGCTGGTCATAGGTGTTCTTGTCCATGAAGACGAAGGAGTCGCCGTCGCGGTAAAGGTATTGCATGTCGCGCTTGTCGACGGTGGCGGTGTCGACTTTGACACCGGCGTTGAAGGTCTTGTCAACCACCTTGCCGGTCAGCACGTTCTTCAGCTTTGTGCGCACAAAGGCGCCGCCCTTGCCCGGTTTGACGTGCTGGAACTCGACCACGGCCCAGAGTTGGCCGTCCAAGTTGAGCACTAGCCCGTTTTTCAGATCATTGGTGGTTGCCACTAAAATCTCCGTCGTTGTTTGCGGTTGAACCCGGATATCCTAGCCGTCCGCGCGCCTACGGGTGCGTAGGGTCGGCCAGACCGGCTAGGGTCCGGGCGTGAAGGTTTTTTCGACGCCGCCCCTGGCCCCGCCCAATCCTAACGAATCGATCGCCGATCTGTTGGAGGACCGGCGCCGGCGCGACCCGGCCGCCCCCATCATCGAGGTCCGCGAGGGGGCCGGCTGGCGGCCCGTCTCCGCCCAGGAGTTCGTCGACTCGGTCGAAGCCCTGGCCAAAGGCTTAATGGCGGCTGGGATCGGGCACGGCCAGCGGGTCGGGATCATGGCCCGGACCTCGCCCGAATGGACCCGGCTGGATTACGCCCTGTGGTCCATCGGGGCCGTCGGCGTGCCCATCTACGAGACCTCCTCGCCCGCCCAGGCCGGCTGGATCATTTCCGACGGGGGCCTGGCCGCCGTCGTCTGCGAGACCGCCGACCACGCCGCCGTCGTGGCCGCGGTTTTCGACGGCCAGATTTGGGTTTTGGAGCGTGGGGCCATCCCGGCTTTGGTGGAGCAGGGCCGCCAGACGTCCGATGCCGACCTGGCCGCCCGGCGCCGGGCCGTCAAGGGGGAGGACCTGGCCGCCTTGATCTACACCTCCGGCACCACCGGGCGCCCGAAGGGCGTGGAGCTGACCCATCTCAATTTCACGACCGCCGCCCGCAACGCCGCCGAGGCCCTCAGCTGGATAGTCCACCCCACCTCGCGCTCGGTCCTGTTCCTGCCGCTGGCCCACGTCTTCGCCCGCGTCATCAACGTCATCGCCCTATTCTCCCCAGCCGTGATGGGCTACCTGCCGGACACCAAGACGCTGGTGGCGGACCTGGGGACGTTCCGGCCGACCTTCCTGCTGGTGGTGCCGCGGGTGTTGGAGAAGGTCTACAACGCGGCCGAGGCCTCGACCGGCGGCGGGCTGAAGCTGAAACTGTTCCGCTGGGCGGCCCGGGTGGCCATCGTGTCCTCGCGCGAACAGGACTCGCGCGGCGGCTTCACGCCCGCCCGCCGCGTCCAATACCTGATCGCCAAGCAGTTGGTGTTTCGCAAGCTGACCAAGATGATGGGCGGCCAACTGGTCCACGCCGTCTCCGGCGGGGCGCCGCTGGGCGAGCGGCTGGGGCATTTCTTCCGGGGGATCGGCTTGACCGTCTACGAGGGCTACGGCCTGACGGAGACCTCCGCGCCGACGGCCGTCAACCGCCGCCTGGTCAACAAGATCGGCACGGTCGGGCCGCCGCTGCCCGGCCAGACCGTGGCGGTGGGCGACGACGGCGAGATCCTGGTCCGCGGCTGCCACATCTTCCGGGCCTACCGGGGCAATCCCGCCGCCACCGCCGAGGCCTTCCAGGACGGCTGGTTCAAGACCGGCGACGTCGGCTCGCTCGATGACGACGGCTACCTGACCATCACCGGCCGCCGCAAGGAACTCATCGTCACGGCCGGCGGCAAGAACGTCGCCCCGGCCGTCCTGGAGGACCGGCTGCGCGGCCACCCGCTGGTCTCCCAGGTGGTGGCCGTGGGCGACGGGCGGCCCTTCGTCGGCGCTTTGATCACCTTGGACGAGGAGATGATCCCGCGCTGGCTGTCCAACCACGGCAAGTCGCCGCTGACCTTCGAGCAAGCTCTGATCGACCCGGACATCCAGGCGTCTTTGCGCCGGGGGGTGGCGCGGGCCAACCAGGCCGTGTCCAGGGCCGAGTCGATTCGCGAGTTCCGCGTCCTGGCGACCGATTTCACCGAGGCCAACGGTTATCTGACGCCGTCGATGAAGGTCAAGCGCGATCTGGTCTTGAAAGACTTCGCGGCCGAGATCGACGCCCTCTACGCCGAGGCGATGGCGGCCAGGGCCAAGCGGTAAGAGTCGAAGCCGAAACCGGCGATGACCCCCTTGGCCACCGGGGAGATGACCGACAGCGCCCGGAAGGCCTCGCGGGCGGCCGGATTGGACAGATGGACCTCGACCACCAGGGGCGCCTGGGCGACGGCGTCGCGCAGAGCATAGGAGTAGTGGGTGAAGGCGGCCGGGTTCAACACCACCGCCACGCGCTGGTCGGCCGCCTGGTGCAGCCAGCTGATCAATTCGGCTTCAGAATCGGTTTGGCGGACCTCGGCCGCCAGCCCCAGGTCCCTCCCCCACCCGGCGCAGGCGGCCCGCAAGTCGTCCAAGGAGGCGTGGCCGTAAACCTCTGGCTCCCGCGCGCCCAGCCGGCCAAGGTTGGGGCCGTTCAAGACCCAGACCGGGCGCCCGGTCACAGCGCGGCCTCCCGGCTGGGCGGGGCCGGCGGCTCGCCGGCCGTCAGCGGCGGCACATAGGTCGGCGTGCCGTAGGGGTTCTCCAGCGAGTAGTCCTCGGCCGTCTTGACCGGGTAGGGGGCCGCGCCCGGCACCGCCGAGACCGCTTGATAGGCCTCCTCCAGCAGCGACTCGGGGATGTCGCGGACCATCAGCGGCCGGGCCACGCCCTCCAGCAGCACCATTCGGCGGGTCTTGCCCTGGTTCTTCTTGTCGCGGCGCATGGCCGTCCACAACCGCGGCCACTGCCCCGACTTGTACGAGGTCGGCAGGCCGACCGCGCTCAGCAGCTCCCGGTGCAGGCCCAGCAGGGTCGGGTCCATCAGACCGGCCCGGACCGCGACCTCGGCCGCGTAGACCATGCCGACCGCCACCGCCTCGCCGTGGCGCCAGGAGAACTGCTCGGCCTGCTCGATGGCGTGGCCGAAGGTGTGCCCGTAGTTCAGGATCGACCGCCGCCCGGCCTCGCCCGGATCGGCCGCCACGACCTCGGCCTTGACCTTGACGGCCCGCCGGACCAGTTCGCCCAGCAGTGGGCCGGACGGTTTGAGGGTTTCCTGCGGCCCCGACCAGACCACGTCCAGGATGCCCGGATCGGCCACCAGCCCGGCCTTGATGATCTCGGCCAGGCCGGAGATGATCTCTCTGGGCGGCAGGCCCTCCAGGAGTTGTTGGTCGCAGAGCACCGCCGTCGGCTGGTGGAAGGCCCCGACCAGGTTCTTGCCCTCGGCCGTGTTGATGGCGGTCTTGCCGCCGATGGCGGCGTCGACCATGCCCAGCAGGGTGGTCGGGACCAGGATCAGCGGCACGCCGCGCAACCAGGTGGCGGCCGCGAAGCCGGCCACGTCGGTGGTCGAGCCGCCGCCGATGCCGACCACCGGGTCGGTGCGCGTGAAATCGGCCTCGCCCAGCCTTTGCCAGGCGGCCGCCACGACGGCGGCCGTCTTGGCCGTCTCGCCGCCCGGCACGGCCAGCAGATGGACTTCGAAGCCGTCCCGGCGCAACTCGTCGACCAGGGCCGGGACTGGTCCGGCCACGGCCGGGTCGAACATGATCATCAGACGTCGCGCCTGCGCCGGGACGTGGCGCTGGAAGTCGGCCAGCAGGCCGCGGCCGACTGTGACCTCATAGGGCTGGTCGACCTCGACGGTGATTTGCGATGGGCTCACAACTTCCTCTCTCTATGACTGCGTGCGCGGCCGGGCGCCGTCCGCGCCGGGCGCGCCGAGGCCGGCGACTTCGAAAAGCACATCTGCCAGGTTCTCACATACCGGGCTTGGGCGCGCCATCGGAATTGGCCGCGATTTGCGCCGGAACGCCATCTCCCAGGCCCGCCCGCCCAGTCCGACCGCCGTCATCGCATGGTCTCGGGGACGGCGGCCAAGTGCCCGGCCAGGTTGCGCCTGGTCTCCCGGACGTGGTCGCCGCCGAACTTCTCCAGCGCCGCCCGCGCCAGCACCAGGGCGGCCATCGCCTCGGCCACCACGGCGGCGGCCGGCACGGCGGTGGTGTCGGAGCGCTGGTGGTGGGCCTGGGCCGGGGCGCCGGTGGCGGTGTCGATGGTGGCGAGGGCGCGCGGCACGGTCGGAATCGGCTTCATGGCCGCCCGGACCACCACCGGCTCGCCGTTGGAGATGCCGCCCTCGATCCCGCCGGCGTTGTTGGTCCGCCGGACCAGCCGCCCGTCTTGGCGGTCAAGCTGATCGTGGACGGCGCTGCCGGGCAGGGCGGCGGCCGCCAGGCCCAGGCCGATCTCGACCGCCTTGATGGCCTGGATGGACATGATCGCCCCGGCCAGGGCGGCGTCGAGGCGGCGGTCGGCCTGGACGTGCGAGCCGAGGCCCGCCGGCAGGCCGTAGGCGATCACCTCGACCACCCCGCCCAACGTCTCCTGGTCCCGTCTGGCCTGGTCGACGGCGGCGGCCATGGCGGCATCGGCGGCCGGGTCGAGGGTTCTGAGCCGACTGGCGTCGAGCGCCGCCACGTCACTTGGCAAAGGCCTCGGCCCGTCCGCGCTGACGCCTCCCAAGGCGACCACATGGCTGACCAGGCGGGCGCCCAGGGCCTGCTCGAGGAAAGCGGCCGCGACCGCGCCCAGGGCCACGCGGGCGGCGGTCTCGCGGGCGCTCGAGCGCTCGAGCACGGCCCGCGCGTCGTCGTGGCCGTACTTGACCATGCCCGGCAGGTCGGCGTGGCCGGGCCTCGGGCGGGTCAGCTTGGCGGCCCGCGCGCCCGGCGGCGGCGGCCCCGGCTCGGGCGACATGACCTGGCGCCATTTCGGCCATTCCGAGTTGGCGACCGAGATGGCGATGGGCCCGCCGGTGGTGGCGCCGCGCCAGACGCCGCCGATGATCTCGACCTGGTCCGCCTCGAAGCCCATCCTGGCCCCACGGCCGTGGCCGGACCGGCGCCTGGCCAGGGCTTGGCCGACGGTCCTGGGGCTCATCTCGACCCCGGCGACCATGCCTTCGAGCAGTCCGAGGACGGCCGGGCCGTGCGACTCCCCGGCCGTCAACCAGCGCAGCATAGACTGATCGCCCCCATCTCAGCTGATCGCCGCCCGCATCTGGTCGAGCGGCGGCTCGTGTCCGGTCATCATCTGGACCTGGGCGGCGGCCTGGTGCAAGAGCATGGTCTTGCCGCTGGCCACCAGCCCGCCGGCGGTGCGCCAAGCCTCCGCCAGCCGCGACGGCCAGGGGTCGTAGGCCACGTCCAGCAGCACCGCCTGGTCCGGCAAGGCTGTTTCGTCCAGGGAGCCGCCGATGCCGTCGGCGGCGTGGGCCGGCAGCGTCGCGATGGTCAAGTCGGCCGGCCAGTCGACCGGGGGGCGGCCGTCGCCCAGCTTGCGCAACTGCGGCTCAACCCCGAGGCGGGCGGCGGCTTGGAGGGTCGGCTGGGAGCGGGCCAGCGAGCGGACGTGCAGCCGGGGGCGCCGCAGGCCCAATTCGGCCAGGGCGGCCAGGGCCGCCGCCGCCGTCGCCCCGCCGCCGATCACGCTGGCCGAGCGGAACTCCCGGTCCGGCGCGACCTCGCGGACGGTCGCCACGATCCCGCGCACATCGGTGTTGGCCGCCACCGTCCCGGCCGGGGTGAACAGGACCGTGTTGGCCCCGCCGACCATCTTGGCGAGCGGCTGAACGTGGTCGACCAGGCCCAGCACGGCCCGCTTCAGCGGCCTGGTCAGGGACAGCCCGCGCCATTCCGGGCCGAGGCCCGCCAGCCAGCTTGGCAGGCGGGCCTCGTCCAACTCGACCGCCTGGTAGTCCCAGCCGTCCAGCCCCAGGGCCCGGTAGGCCGCCCGGTGCAGGGCCGGGGACAGTGAGTGGCCGATGGGGCTGCCGAGGACGGCCGCGCGGTTGATCATCCGGCCTGGTCCCTCTCCCAGGCCTGCCATTTCGCGACGCACTGCTGGTGGCCCTCGATGGTCTCGTTGAACTCGACCTCGCCGGTGTCCGGGTTGGTCGCGCAGACGTACAACCAGCCGCCCGGCTCGGGGGCGAGGTACGCCTCGATGGTCTCCCGGCCGGGGTTGCAGATCGGGCCGGCCGGCAGGCCCGGGATCACATAGGTGTTCCAGGGGTTGGCGTCCTGGCGCTCCGCGTCAGTTGTGGCGAGGTTCTGGTCGAAGCGCCGGACCCCGTAGACGACGGTCGAGTCGAGCTCCAGCTTTTGGCCCCGCTCCAAGCGGTTCATGATCAACTGCGCCATCTTCGGGCGGTCCGGCGACAGCTTTGTCTCCCGCTCGATTATCGAGGCCACGGTCAGCGTCTCCAGCCAGCGCTCGCGCGGGACCTGGAGCTCTTCGAGGACGGCCACCGTTTGGGCGACCATCTGGGCCAGGATCGCGGTGGGCTCGGTGTCGATGTTGAAACTGTAGGTCTCGGGGAACAGCCAACCCTCGACCAGGCCGTTGGCCTCCGGCGGCAGGCCGATGGCGGCGGCGTCGGCGGCCGCCTGCTGGACTTCGGCCGAGCGCTCGGCGGCGGCCTGATCGATGGCCGCCTGGTCGGCATCGGACTCAAATTCTGTCTTGGCCATGGCCGCGCCGATGACCTGGTAGACCTCGTCGGCCCGCTTTCCCTCCGGCACGGTGAAGCTGATGGCGTTGCGCCTGGCCGGGTCGAGCAGCCAGGCCAGGGCGTCGGCGGCGGTCATCTTCTGGAGCAAGGCGTAGGTGCCGGGCTGGATCGAATTGGCCCGGTCGCCGGCCTTGTTCCAGGCCTCGACAAAGGCCTCGGTGGTGGCCACGACCCCGGCCGCGACCAGTTTGTCCCCGATCACGCTGCCGACGTCGCCCGGATCGATCGTGATGGTGGCGGCGCCCTCGCCCGGCCCCGGATAGTCGGTCTGCTGGGTCGGCTTCGGCTTGGTCAAGTCGTCGAAGAGCGGCTTCCCGACCAGCCAGCCGACCGATCCGACCGCCGCCACCAGCACTAACACGACGGCGGCGGTGATCGGCCCGCGCCACCGGCCTGGTTTGTCCTGCCTGGCGGCGGCAGCTTCGGCGGCCTCGGCCTCGCGCAGGGCGCGGCGCGACGTCACCGGTTGGAAGTCCGGCGCCGACGGTCCGGCCGCGGCCGGCTGGGCCACGGGCTCGAAGGCTGGGAGCGCTGGGTCTGGTGGCTGGTGGGCCTGGTCCCCCGGGAGGTAGTCCTGGTCTTCTGGTGCGTAGTCCTGGTCCTCCAGGGGGTAGTCCTGGTCCTGCGGGGGGTAGCCCTGGTCCTGCGGGGGGTGGCCCGCGTCCTGCGCCAGCGGCTCGAACTCGGTTTGGTCTTGCGGCTGGAAGTCGGGTTGGAAGCCAACCGGCGGGAAGTCCGGTCGGAACACGGCCGACGCCGCTGGGTTGGCCTGGTCGTGAACCGGCGGCTCAAAGGGTTCTCCGGCGGGGCCGGGCGCCTGCGGCGGCGTCGGCGGCGGCATCGGCGGCGGCATCGGCGGCGGGCCGGGAAGATCTGACTGGTCACTCACGGCAGACGAGTTTACCGTTCCGTGACCTTCCACCCGCCAGGCCCCGGGCTCAGCGGCAATCCGGCCCGGCCGCCGCGCCCCGCCCGACCAGGCGGGCGTGGAGGACTATCGCCACCGCCACCGAGACGTTGAGCGATTCGACCGGCCCCGGCATCGGGATGGAGACCGGCTGAGAGCCGGCGCCGGGGCCGCCCAAGAACCATTCGGACGGTCCGGCGCGCTCGCCGCCGAAGACCAGCGCCCGGCGGCCGGGCTGGCGGCGCAGATCCTCCAGGCTCCCGGCGCCGGTCGAGTCGAGCACGGTCAGGCCGATCTGGTGGGCCTGGGCGAATTGGCGGACCTCGACGGCCTGGGCCAAGACCACCGGCAGCGAGAAGACATAGCCTCGGCTGGCCCGGAGCAGGCGGCGGTCGGCCACACTGGTCAAGCCGCTGTCGATCAGCACCACCCCGGCCGCGCCCAGACCGGTGGCGGTGCGGATGATCGCGCCGATGTTGCCGACGATCCGCACGCCGTCGAGGATCACGATGTCACCGGTCCGCCCGGCCAAAGCCTCCAACTTGGCCGGCCGGGGCAGTTTGGCGATGCCGAAGACTTTCGGCCGTTTGTCCGTCCTGAACAGGCGGATCAGCAAGGCGCCGTCGACGGCCGCCACCGGCACGGCCGGATCCTCGCCCAGCCGGGCCAACTCGCCCGGCAGCGCCCGGCCGTCCTCGAAGTAGACGCCGGTCAGTTCGACTCCCGCCCGCCAGGCGTTGGCCAACGGCTCGGCGTCCTCGACCAACGCCACCTTGGTGTTGGAGTGGGAAGGCTTGGCCAGGTCCGCGATCCGCTGGGCGCGCGGGTCGGCCAAGTCCCGGATCGGCGCGCTGAAGCTCACCCGGCGACCCTACCAGCCCGCGTCCGCCCGCCTCCCGCTCCATCGCCTCCGATTCGCTCCATTTCATAGTTCTCCGCCACCCTTTGAGACTTGCGTTTAAACCTTGGGTCGGGTTCGTTTGATGGCTGGGTGGCGGGTTCGTGGTGGTCGGTTGGTGCCTTTGGGGCGTCCTGGGCCGGGCTGGGAGGGTTTCGGCGGGCTGGCTGGG
>JAIROU010000362.1 GCA_031257375.1 Bifidobacteriaceae bacterium | reverse complement strand
GCCTACTCGGTGGCGCCTGACTCGCCATCGGTCGGCGTGCCGGACGGCGCGCTTCGCTGCGGCGTCTGCCAAAAGGCCTGGGGAGGCAATGTGCCCTGCGGCGACTGCGGGGCCATGGTCTACGGCCCGCGCCCGGTCGAGGCGGTCGCGGTCGAGGCGGCGGGCGAGCTTGCGGACGAGTTCGAGGACGAGGGCGGGTTGTTGCCGGAGCCGTCCGCCGACGCCCGCGCGGCCGTCCAGGCGGCTGTCGCCCAGGCGGTGCGCCCAAGCGCGACCGGCGGCCAAGCGACGTTGAACCGGCGTGGCCAATACGGGCCGATTCGCAGCCACGCCGAGGCGCGCCCCACCCAGGACCGGCTGCCGCGTGTCGGCCCGGCCGCCGATTCGCCGTTGTTGGTCGGCGGTCCGGTCTATCCGTCGCTAACCGCGACCGGCCAGTCACCGGCCATGATGTGGCCGCCGCCCGGCCTGAGCGTCCCCGTGCCGGGAAACCCCGGCTACGGGTTGCCGACCGCCCAGCCGATGATGGTCCAGGCGATGCTCCAACCGACGGGCCAGCCGATGGTCCAGCCGACCGCCCAGCCGATGGTCCAACCGATTCCCGGCATGGTTTTCCAGACGATGCCCTACCCCGCCAGCGGCCCGCTCGGTCCGACCATCGTGCAGCCGATGCCGTCGGCGGGCGCCGGTTCCTTCGCCCACCAGCCGGTGGTTCAGGCCTATCTGGCCACGGGCGGCCAACCGCTGATCTACGGCGGCGTGGCCGCGCCCGCGCCGCCAACCCCGGTGGCGCCGTCCCCGGCGCCGACCTTGAACGCCGCCTACCGCCCCCCGGCGAGCCGGGTGGCGGTCCCGGTGAAACCTGTCGGGGTCAACCGCGACTGGGTCGTGGAACTGCTGCTGGCCATCAGTTCGGCGGCGACCGTGGGGGTCGCGGCGGTGGTCTGGGGGCGGACGCACGAGCGCGTCCGCGAATGCGTCGGCGGCTGCCTCGACCTGGAAGCGGTCACCAGCGCCGCCCGGTTCAACGGCTGGGCCGTGATCGCCCTGGCGGCCATCGGCTTGGTGATGGCCGGCCTGTCGCTGCGGCGGACACGAGGCACCGACGCCGTCCGAGTGCTCGGCGCCCTGGCTTTGATCGCCTCACTGGTGGTGATCGCCCTGGGCGTGATCCTGCTGACCACGTCTCTACCCTGATCGCCAGCGTCCCTGGTCGGGAACCCGCAACTGCCCGTCCGGTTTGGGATCAGGACGGGTTTGACCGTTCCTCGGCCAGCAGGCGTTGGACCGTCGCCAGGGCCAGACCCGGCGAGTGTCCCTTCCGGGCCAACAGGGAGGCCGTCCGGCGCAGGCGGGTCTCGGTCGGCAGGTGGCTGGTCGCGGCTAGTTTTTTCCTCGCCCAGCGTTCCGCCGCCGCCGCCTCGTCCTCGCGGGTGACCTGCGACATGGCGGCCGAGGCGGTGGCGGCGTCAATGCCCTTGCGGCGCAATTCGACCGCCAAGGCTTGGCCGACCAGCCCGCGCTCGGCGTGCCGGGTGCGCGTGATCATCTCGGCCAAGGCTTGGTCGTCGACCAGTCCGACTGCCTCGAAGCGTTCCAGCACGGCGGCGGCGACACCGTCCGGGACGCCCTTCTTGGCCAGAATGTCAGCCAACTGCGCCCGCGACCGAGGGGCCCGGTCGAGGGCCTGCAAAGCGATCGATCGGGCGGCTTCCTCGTCTTGATCGACTAGCAACGGCTGCTACTTGGCCTTGGCGGCGCCAGCCCGCGCCGCCGCGGCGGCCACGGCCTCGCCGCCGCCGGCCGGGTCGGCGGAGTCGGCGCTGTCGGCGCCCGGCCCGTCCGGATCTGGCATGATCCCCAGCGCCACCAGGATCCGCTGTTCGATCTCGTCCGCCAGGGCCGGGTTGTCCCGCAGGAAGGAGCGCGCGTTCTCCTTGCCCTGGCCGAGTTGGTCGGTGCCGTAGGTGTACCAGGCCCCCGACTTGCGGACCAGGCCATGCTCAACCCCGAGGTCGATCAAACTGCCCTCGCGCGATATCCCCTGGCCGTAGAGGATGTCGAACTCGGCTTGTTTGAAAGGCGCCGCCACCTTGTTCTTGACGACTTTGACGCGGGTCCGGTTGCCGACCGGCTCGGTGCCCTCTTTGAGGGTTTCGATCCGGCGGACGTCCAGCCGGACGGAGGCGTAGAACTTCAACGCCTTGCCGCCGGTGGTGGTCTCCGGCGAGCCGAAGAAGACGCCGACCTTCTCGCGCAACTGGTTGATGAAGACCGCGGTGGTGCCGGACACCGCCAGCGCGCCGGTCATCTTGCGCATCGCCTGGGACATCAGGCGGGCCTGCAGGCCGACGTGGCTGTCGCCCATCTCGCCCTCGATCTCCGCCTTCGGCACCAGCGCCGCGACCGAGTCGATCACCACGATGTCTAGCGCCCCCGACCGGACCAGCATGTCCGCGATCTCGAGGGCCTGTTCGCCGGTGTCCGGCTGGGAGACCAGCAGGTCGTCGGTGTTGACGCCGAGCTTGCGGGCGTACTCCGCGTCGAGCGCGTGCTCGGCGTCGATGAACGCGGCTATGCCGCCGCCCTTCTGGGCGTTGGCCACCGCGTGAAGCGCGACAGTTGTCTTGCCCGAGGATTCCGGGCCGTAGATCTCGACGATCCTGCCCCTGGGCAGCCCCCCAATCCCCAGGGCGACGTCGAGCGCGATCGACCCGGTCGGGATGACCTCGACCGGCGCGTGCGCCTCGTCCCCCAAACGCATGATCGAACCTTTGCCATATTGCCGGTCAATTTGTGCCAGCGCGCTGGCCAGCGCCTTGCCTTTGTCCTCTTGAGCCATGCCAGTGTCCCTAACCTCTAGTGCGAAATCCGACTTGAACGCTATCCAGGCTAGAGCCCATCTCTGACACCGCAAGCGCAGAAACGCCAAACCTGTGGATAACTTGATCCGCCAACCAGCATAGCGAACGCCTGTTCGAGATGTGAAATGCGGCCCGGCGTGTCGCGGCAACTTGACCGGTCGGCATCGCCACGGTGCCGCGGGCGCTCAACCGAGGCGAGGTGGCCGAACCGGCCTCGGGCGGCCATCCGCCCGCGGCGGCCCGACCGCCCTGTGGCGGCCCAACAGACACCTGGCGCGGGCCAACCCCCCGGCTCAACCGGACTGCCGGGCCTGGCCGCGCGGCATCGGACATTTCCGGACCCCGCGCGACGGCGGGCCGGGCGGTCGGGGGTCAGGCGGACGCGGGCAGCACGGACTCGATCTGGACGATCTGGTCGCCCAGTTCGGCGCGCTCGAGGTCGGATTCGGCCAAGCTGCGCCCGATCCTGGCGGCAACCGTCTGGGCCAAGGCCATGAAAGCGGTTTCGCGGGCCTCGGCGGCCTGGGCCGAGGCTTGGGCGATGCGGCCCTTCAAGGCCGCCGAGCGCTCGCCCGCCTGCGCCAGCCACCGGCCGTCCACCCCCGAATCCGGCCGCTCCGCCTGGTCGAGCAGCGACTGCGCCTGCTCGGCCGCCCGCTGGGCGCGCTCCAGGTCATCGGTCATCTGCGCGGCGATGGCCTCGGCTTCGGCCGCGCCCCGCCCGGCCTTTTGGCACTGCTCGTCCAACCGGCCGGACAACAGCGCGCGGGCCGACCTGAGTTGGCCCGAATCGACCAGCATCGACACCGCCTCGGTGTCAAGCTCGGCCTGCACCGACCGCCGCCGGGCCTTCTCCGAGGCTTCGGCCGCGGCGTCGAACGGGGTCCGGCCGCTGGCCGAGCCTGGCCGCAGGGCCTGCGCCAGGGCGTCCTCGGCCGCGCCCAGCCGCAATTCGAAGGTCGTCGTGAGCTCCGAGGCGGGCGCGCCGCCGTCCTCGCGGGTCGCCGTGTTCGGCGCGGTCGTTTGCGTCATCGCGGGTCTACCTCCTGGTTTGGCTTTTGGCATACGTATTGTTCAACGGGCTCGGGCGGGCGGTTATTCCCACGGCTGAATCGGGTTGCCGGGCTTGGGCGGGGGAGCTTCGCGCCGTCCGCGGCGCCGGGGTCTCGGGCGGCAGCTTGGCTTGGGGGTTTTGGCTTGCCCGATGCCGTCGGCGCCGTCTGCGGCCGCGTGGCGCTTTGGGGTGGTTTGGCCTGGGTGTTTGGCCCGGGTGTTCGGCCTGGCCGATGCCGTGGGCGGCGTCCCGGAGCGGCATCGGGGGACTGAGCGCGCTATGCCGCGGGGGCGTCGGCCGGGTAAGATGCCATAGCCTCCGGCGTCGGCCGATCGGCGCGGGCGTAGCTCAATGGCAGAGCCCCAGCCTTCCAAGCTGGTCATGCGGGTTCGATTCCCGTCGCCCGCTCCACTTCGTTTATGCGGATTCACCTGGGGACACGCCTCGGGTATCGGCGCCAGAAATCGACCTGCGGGAGACAGCGGGACGGGCTGAAAGGCGGAACGACACCGCCGTGGAGGCAGGCCTGAATCCGCCTCAAAGACCGGCGGGGCGCCGCGGGTTGGATCGGGGGCGTTGATGCCAGCGGGGCCGGCGTTGTTGGCGCGGGACACGATCTGGCGCTGTCGGCACCTGTTCCGGGAGGCTTGGAGCACGGCATCGTGCCTCTGGGGTTCCTGCGATCACGCGGCCCGGAAACCGCCCTCCCCAAGGTGGGGCGCTCCAGGCGCGGCGCGGGCGGGAACGTCCGGGTGGGAGGCGGGGGCGGGGCCGTCGCCGGGCCGGGCGAGCCGATAGACTGGCTGACTGTGACTCCGGCGGAGGTGGCCGCGAGCCACCGCGACGGGATGTGGCGCAGCTTGGTAGCGCACCTGCTTTGGGAGCAGGGGGCCGTGGGTTCAAATCCCACCATCCCGACCAGTAGATGGCGTGTTTGGCCTGGTCAGGCTCGTTTCCGTGTTCCTGTTAGGAGCTTTGGAAATGCGAAGTCCAGCGAAAACCCAGCATTTTGAGATCCCGGTCGGGCGCGTTGCGGGGCGCAATCCGTTGTGTTTCACGATGACGGCCCGGTCGTCGCCGGTTGTTCCGGGTCGGTGGTGGCGCGGCCCCGGCAGCCCCGGCTCGCCCGGAGCGCGGGCGGTATGGGTAGGCCGGGCGTGGCGGGCAGGGAAGCCGCACCTGCCTCCCATGAGCGAACTGCGTTCGGGACCGCCGCCGCACGGCCTGGACCACTTGATCGGAATCAGCGACCTGGCCGACGTGATCGGCGTGCCGGTGGCGACCATCTACGACTGGCGCAGCCGCGGGCTCGGCCCCGTCGGCCACCGGTTCGGCAAACACGTCAAGTTCGCCGCCGCCGATGTCGAGGCGTGGATCGCCTCCCACCGCGAGCAGCCCTCTGCGGGCACAGTGCGGCACCCCGAGGGGCCGGAACGCGGGCAAGGCGGGCCAACCGTCAGTGCCGGCCGCTGTCACCCAGCCCCTCCCGGCCCGCGCACGACCGACAACCGCAGGGCACCGGATTGCGGACCTGGGCAGCCAGCCGCCAACGCGAGCCAGGCGGGAGGCCCGAAATGAGTCGGCCGCGACTCAGCGTCGGCACGTTCGGCGAGATACTGTTCATGACCAAACCCAGCGGCAAAGTGGAGGCGCGAGCCCGCTACCGCGACTGGGACGGCAAGCTCCGCGAGGTCCAGGCCACCGGCAAGACCCGCCGCGCCGCCGAGGCGGCCTTGAAGGAGAAGCTCGCCGGGCGGGCGCTGTTCAAGCCTGCCACCGGCGATCTGACCCCGGACTCAACCTTCGCCGACCTGGTCGCTTACTGGCTGGAGGACCTCGACCTGGAAGCCAGGATCGCGCCCAGCACAAGGCAACGCGACGAGTCCTTGATGGAACGATCAGTCTTGCCGGCGTTCCAACACCTGGCGCTGAGGGACATCGGCGTGGCCCGGTGCGACGTGTTCATCAAGGAACTGGCGAAGCGGTCCTACAACCAGGCCCGCCAAGCCAAGAGCGTCATGCGGCTGGCTTTCGGCTTGGCGGTGCGCCACGAGGTCATCCCCCGCAACCCGATGGACGGCATCGCCCGCCTCCACAAACCACCCCACACCCCGGACGCGCTGACGCCCCAAGAGGTCAACTCGATCCGGCTGGCCGTCCGGTTCTGGGAGACCGGCATCATCCCGACCGGCCCCAGACCGGACGGGCAGCTTTCCGCGATCATCGAGGTCCTTCTGGGCACATCCGCCCGGATCGGCGAGGCGTTGGCGATCCGCCGCCGCGACCTCGACCTGACCGGGCCGATGCCGTCCCTGGCGATCAGAGGCACCATCATCACCCTGAAAGGCCAACCGCCGTACCGCCAAGACCACCCGAAGACCGCCAAGTCCCGCCGGACGGTCGCGCTGCCGTCATTCACCGTCACCGCGCTCCAGCGCCGCCTCGCCGACATGCCGGACCTGTCACCCGACGCGTTGGTGTTCGCCAGCCGCAACGGCACCCCTTTGACGATGGCGAACGTCCGCCGCCAACTGCGGCGAGTACTTGCGCTGGCCGGGATCGAGGGCGTCACCCCGCATTCCTTCAGACGCACGGTGGCCACCACCATCAGCAACAAGGCCAACGTTGAACTCGCCGCCGAACTGCTCGGGCACACCGACACGA
>JAIROU010000346.1 GCA_031257375.1 Bifidobacteriaceae bacterium | reverse complement strand
CCCGACGAAGCCGGATTGTCCTCAACGTCAAACGCCCACACCGACACATACTGCGGCGTCTGGCCGTCAGCCACAACCGAACCACCCGGCTCAACCAACCACGAATGCGCGCCCGAGGGCTCATCAGCCGAGAAGTTGAGGGCGACGCGGGCGCCGACCTGCGCCCAGCCGTCCGCGGCGCGGACCTGGACGTAGGCGTAGTGGGCGCCGGAAGTGGTCGACCGGGCATCCCAGTAATAGGTTCCATAATGGTCGGACGTCGCCACGCCGGTGACCTGCGGGTCAGCCGAGTTCATGGGCGTGATCACGACCGGCGAGCCGCTGTCGAGGACCAGACGGACGTTGGCGCCGTCATGCAGGATGTCCGCGTTGGAGTAGATGGTCGCGGTGATCCGGTACTTGTCGTCACCCTGACCGGTCGCGGTGACGCTGACAGTCGAATCCGCGTCAGTGTTCGGGTCCACGCCGCGCAGAGACTTCTCCGCCGAGACCAGACCCGCCGTGAACAGGACCTGGCCGGGAGAGCCGCCGACTTCCTGAGCCGCGACGGCCGAGGTGCCCAGATAGGCCCAGACCTCGAAGGTGCCGGGCTCGTCGGAGGTGATGTCGACTTCGGCCACGCCGAACTCGTCGGACTTGGCGGTGGCGGCGCTCAAATACGGCCCGCCGACATCGGCCGAGCCTTGCGAGACCACGAAGAACACGTCCTGGCCCTCGACCGGATTGTTCTTCCCGTCACGCACTGTGACGGTGGCGGTGTGCTTGGCCAGGCTTGGCTTCGCAAGGACCGGGTTATTGGAAGTGACGAGGGTCGACGAGCCCGGAACGGAGGGGCCGTGGACGAACTCGATCTCTTGGTCCACCGGCAGGGCGTGGCCGCCGCCGACGCCGGCGTTGACGGTGTAAGTGCCCGCCTTGTCCGTGCTGAAGGTGACCTTGACCTCGCCGTTGCCGTCAGTGGTGTACGAAGACGCGACCGGGCTGATCTTGACGCCGGCGAGGTTGAAGCTGAAGGTGACGGGCTTGCCGGGGAGGGGGATATCGTCCCCATCGCGGACGGTGACGACGGCATCGTAATAGTCGACGTCATTGGCCACCGGCGTTGTCGCCTTCGGGTTGGTGATCTTGAAGGTCGACTTCGCCGGATCTGGGCCGCCAGCCTCGAAAACGAAGATGTGGCTGTCGAGGGTTTCTGGGACGGGCGTGCCGCTCAAGAGGTCCTTGTAGGAGATGCCCAGCGTGACGTCCTCGTTGGCGGGGCCGGCCTTGCGCAGAAAGACCGTGGCGCGACCGCGGTCCGAACTGGTCAGCGTGACACTGGCGCCCGGGTCGGGGTTCAGCGGATTGCCGCTGGCGTCGACGAAGTGCGCGCCGGTCGGAGTGGTCAGGCTGAAGGTGACATCAGTGCCGCTGACCGGGTTCCCGAGGGCGTCAAGAAGAGTCACTTCGGCTTGGTGCTGGCCCTGGTCGTTCGGCAGGGCGGTGCCTTCCGAATAGGCGACCGTGCTTCTGGTCTTGTCGACCCGATCATGCACGAACTCCTTGTCCAGATGGTAGATCGACCCGTTGGGCTCGGTCGCGACGGGGTCGCCGCCCACGCGCGCGCCAATCCGGTAGGTGCCGATCGTGTCAGTCTTCAACTCGAAGGTCGCCGTGCCGGGCGGGTTGTCGCCCGCGCCGCTGCGGACCTCGGGCAGCGGTGACACGCAGGTGCCGCCGGGCAGGAGGTAGTAGCAGATCGAGACGGGGTAGTTGTTCAGGACTCCGCCGTCCACGTCGCGGACAATGACGGTGACCGTGTAGGAATCGCTCAGGTTGGCGACCACCCGATCCGGCGAGGCGTTGGTCGCCGTCGGGGCGACCGAGAACTCCGACCGCGGGGCGCTCGGCGCCCCGTTGTCGAAGTTGGCCTTCGGCCGATCCGCGTCCGGCCCCGGGGATTCGGCGGCCGGGTTGACGCCATCGTTGTAGATGCCCTTGACCGGGGTCGAGCCCTCGTGGTAGCTGCGGATCTGGACCTCGCAGCGGCCGTCGGCGCCGGTCGGCTCGGTGACCGTGGTGGTCTTCGAGCCAGTCGCGGCGTTGCCGAAGAGCGGGCCGTCCTCGGTGGCCGGGTAGATCAGTTCGAAGGAGCAGCCGGTGGCGCCGGAGACCGGGTTGCCCTGGGCGTCCTGGATCGTCATGCGGGCGGCCACAACCGCGACGCCGTCGGCCAGGGCGTTCTGATCGTCAACCCAGAGCGATGCCGCCGTGGTGGCGGGGTCGACATCGCCCGGCCTGAACTGCAAACGGACGTCGGTTTGGCCGACGATGCCGCTGGGATCGGCGTCGTTGTTCTTGACGGTGGTGATCGCGCCGGCGCCCTTGAGCGCGGCCGTCACCGCGTGATAGGCGGGGCTGTTGTTGTCGGTCGCGTCGGTCGACGTGACCGTGATCTTGGCCCAGCCGGCCTCGACCGGGACCTCGACCGTGTTGGGCCCGGCGACGGGGCCGGCCGCGGTCTTGGCCGGGATGGTGAACACGACTGTGCCGGTGCGGGCGTCATTGCCGTCCTTGTCCCGGACGTGGGCCGCGACCTCATAGCCGGGGCCGGCGCCGTTGGCCACCAGCAGCGGAGCAGGCATGGGCGGCTGGATCAGCCAGGAGGCGGAGCTGTCCGGATCGCCGGCGCCGAAGATCAGTTGGACGTCGCCGGCCGGCCGGGTGAGCTGAGTTTCCTCATCCTCGCCGTAGACGGCCATGATCCGCGCGCCGCCGGTGGTGGTGGCGGTGACGGAATGGTAAAGCGGGCGGCCCTGCTGGCCATCGGTCGCCACCGTCGATGTGACCTCGATCTCGGCGTAGCCGTTGGACGTGGTGGTGGGCACGGTGATGGGGCCGGTGTAGGTGTCGTCGAGGTACTTGGCGGTGGTGCCCACCGGGATGGAGAAGGTGACCTCGGCACCATCGGCCGCGTTGTTGCCGTTCCCGTCCTTGACGTGGGCCGCCACGATCAGGGATTCCTGGCCGTTGGCCTCAGGCGTGTCATCAGGCTCGGGCTGGATCAGCCAGGACGAGCCGGGCGCGGGCGGCAGGGGGGTGTATTCGAGCCAGACTTCGCCGGTGGTGCGGAGCACGGTCCCGCTGGCGCTGTCAGTGGCGCGGACGGTGGTGATGGGGCTGTCCACCGTGTCCGGGGAGACAGCCTTGATCTTGGCGGTGACCTTGTGGTGATCCGGCGCGTTGTTCGGCTCGTCGGTGGCGCGGGCGGACCGGACCGGCAGGGTGGCCAGGCCGCCCACGGTCTCGACCTCGACGGTGGTCGGGCCGGTGCGCTCGACGCCGTCGACAGTCGCCAGGGTGTATTCGGGCAGGGTGAAGACGACGATGGAGCCGTCGGCGGCGTTGTTGCCGTTGATGTCGCGGACGTGAGCGACCACGTCGACGGGGGCGGCGCCGTTGGCGAGGGCGGTGGCGGTGGGCTGGACCAGCCAGCTCTCGGCCGGGACCGGATCGTCCGGGGTGAACTCGAGCCAGACTTCGTCGTCGTCATCAGTGCCGACCTCGTGCCACACCCGGGTCAACTCGTCCATCGCCAGCACTGTGGTGATGGCGGTCGCGGTCTGGCCGTTCCACAGGCCGGCGGTGACGGCGTGGTGATCCGGGCGGCCATCCTTGCCATCGGTCGCGACGGTCGACTTGACCAGGATTTCGGCGTAGCCATTGGCCACATCGGCCACGACATGGGTCGGGCCGGAGGTTGTGCCAACGGAAGTGCCCGCCGGGATGTAGAACCGGACCTGGCCCGCCCGCACGTCGTTGCCGTTGGCGTCTTTCAGGTGGGCTCTGACGGCGATGGTGTCGGAGCCATTGGCCTTGGCCGCGTCGGTCGGCTGGACCAGCCAGGAATTGCCCAACACGACCGGGCCGGGCTCGTAGACCAGGTGGACGTAGCCGGTCTCGCGGACCGGGGTCTCAGCCTCGACGTCGTTGCGCACGGTCATGATTTGGACGTTCGGCGCGGATTCGATGCCCTTGATGTAGGCGCCAACCCCGAAGTAAGACGGGATGTTGTCGTAGGTGGCGTCCAGAGTTGTGACGCAGACGGCGGCGTAGCCGCCCCTGGTGGAGGTGACCCAGCCATTAGAGATGGCGTCGGATTGAGTCACGGCCGGGCACCCAGCCTGGGCGTTCGAATAGATCGAGGTCCCGCCGGGGAGGGTGAAGATGATCTCGGTGCCGTCCTCGGCGTTGTTGCCGTGCTCATCGCGGGCGTGGACCTGGACCAGCCAGTAATCCTGGCCGTTGGCGATCTTCGGGGGGGTGACGTTGGTGTTCGGCTGGATCAACCAGCTATCCCCCTCGGTCACCGGCAGCGGCCGGAAATACAGCTCGACCTTGCCGTCTTGGGGGCCATCGGCGCCGGTCTCATCGAAGTTCTTGACCGCAGTGATCGCTTGGGCCTGGCCCTCGACCTGAGCGGTGGCGGTGATCACGTAGTCGCCGGCGGCGGCGGTCGAGTACTGGACGGTCGCGTAGCCGCGCACGATCGCCGCCGTGATGGTGGCCCCGGCCGTCCCGCCGGCGACGGGGTTGGACAGGCCGCCCGCCGCCAGGACCGACCGGGCGGTCAGGCCGGCCGGAACGGCGAAGGTGACCGAGCCCGAGCTCAAGTCGTTGCCCTTGGCGTCTTTGGCGTGAACCTTGACGGTCAGCGGGCCTTCATCAACCCGCGCGCTCGAGGGCGACGGCTGGACCAGCCAGGATTCCGAGAGGTCAATTTCGTCCGGATCGAACACAAGGTGGACGGCGTTGTCGTCGCGGCCGGGGATGACGGCCTCGGCCTCGTTCTTGACCACAGTGATGGACTTGACCTCGCCGTCGACCGTCACCGTGGCCGTGATCGCGTGCCAGACGGGGTCGTTGTCCCAGGTGGCGTCATTGGACACGACCGCGATGGAGGCCTCCCCGCCGCTGGTGGTGACAGGCACCGGGGTCCCGGCGGCCACCCCGACATAGGTGGTGTCACCGACTTTGACGCTGGTGCCCAAGGGGATGGTGAAGGTGACGGCGGTGCCGTTGGCGACCCGGTTCCCATCCTTGTCGAGGGCGCGGACCCGGACGGTCTGGGGGTGCTGGCCATCGGCCACGGTCGAGCCGGCGGGCTCGATCAGCCAGGAGGCGGAAACGTCCACCGGCCCGGCAACCATGTGGGCGTACTTGTTCCCGCCGGAGGCCAGAGCGGCGTCCAAGGCGCCGCCGACCGAGACTTTGATCTCCCAACCGGGCCAAGTGGTGTCAGACGGGTTCGGGTTCGACTTGGTGCCGGTGAACGTGGCCGTGTACTCGCCGGTGGCGGCGTTCGTCAGGGCGAACTGGCCGACCGCGATCCCGCTGGAGGGCAACACGCCGCCGGCGCTGATCGAACCGGCGCCATCGGTGACGGGGTAATTGTTCTCGTCAAGCAGGTGCACGGTGATCGTGCCAGTGGCCACGCCATCAGCCACCACATCGCCCGTCGAGACCGTGAAATCGGCGCTCTCCACATCCAAGTTCTGCCAGGTCAGAGTCTTCGGCGAGCCGCCCACGACAACCCACTGGCCCTGCTCGTTTTGGACCTCGGCCGTGATCACGCAAACCCCGGCGATGGTCGAGGTGACCGCCGCGGCGGCGGGGGCGAACTTGCCGGTCGGGGAAGTCGTGCCGCTGATCGTCTTCGAGCCGCTGCCGAAGGTGGCGGAGCAGGCCGGGTCGCCGGCCTGGGCCGAGTCGGCCAGGGCCAGGCGGACGCTCGCGGACTCAATCGGGTTGTTCCGCCCGGCATCCCAGACCCGCACGCCCGGGTGGTAGGAGGCGCCGGGGTCATGGGTGACCGGCACGCCGTTGGGCGTGTCGGCCGGGTCGTTCCAGTTGTCCTGGGGCTCGGTCTCGCTGTAGGTGACGTCATTGCCGCCCGCGTCGACGCCCACGCCGACCACGAACACCGACGATGCCGCCGAAGTCGGCGGGGTGGCGAAGACCGCGGTCACGTACTCGTCGCGGGGCTCGGCGCCGGCCGCCTTGACGTAGAAGCTCTTGTCCATGTCGTTGCCCTCGGCCAGGTAGTAAACCTTGATCTGGTGGGCGCCGGCCAGGGAGGCGTACACGTCAAGGGTGTAAACGCCGTTCACGCACTTGCCGTTGACAAGGGCGGCCGCGCAGGCGAAGCCGCCCTCGGCGCCGGGCACGCCGGTCGGGTTGGCGTAATAGACGCCGAGCGTCCCGTTGGCCGGGCTGACAGCGGCCAGGCGGCCGACGGCATCGGGATAGGGGTTTTCAC
This sequence comes from Bifidobacteriaceae bacterium, assembly GCA_031257375.1. Lineage (GTDB taxonomy): Bacteria > Actinomycetota > Actinomycetes > Actinomycetales > WQXJ01 > JAIRTF01. The sequence continues at coordinate 7,963 of JAIROU010000346.1, read as the reverse complement.
CCGAATCCTGCAACGTGACGGTGATGGTCTGCTTGCCCCAAGAGGCCGCGCTGGAACCCGGCGCGTTGTGGTTCGCCAACTGGTTCGGGGTATTGGTGACGGTCATAGACGAATCGTCGACGACGGCATCGGGCGTCCTAAAGGCGGCCACCTCGGCGGCGGTCAAGACCAAGCCGGTCGGCAGGTAGCGGACCTTCAGGCCGGTGTAGGTGGTGGCGGCGGACGAATAGATGCGGACGTTGTAGTAGCCGGGGTTCTGGGTGTCCTCGGTGATCTCCACCAAACTGGCCGGCGGGGCCGTCTGGTCCCAGCCCAGGTTCGCGGCCGCGCCGGTGATCGGGGTGCCCTGGGCGTCATTCAAGACGATGACGCCGGTGTGGTAATCGGCCTCGGCGCCGGTCTTAGCACCGCGGGCGAACTTCTGCCCCAGCGAAGTGATCTTGAACTCGGACTCCTCCGCGGCCGGCGGGCCCTCCTTGAACCAGATCGGGACCGGCACATCTTGGGTGCTCTCGAGCGGTTCGGTGTGCCCGTTCTGGATGTATTGGGAACTGGTGCCGACCGTGATGGTGCCCCGGAGGTTGTATTGGCCGGGCTTGGCGCCCGACACGCGCAGTTGGACGGTGCAATGGCCGTCCACGCCGATGACGCACTGGAAAGACTGCTGGCCAGAAGTCGTGGTCAACCAGGTGTCACCGTCGTTGGTGGAGTACTCGAAGAAGGCGCCGGTGGCCGGGGCCGGGCTGACCGGGGTCAGAGACAAGTTGACGGTCTCACCGGTCGCGGGGACTGTGACCTCAGTGCCATTCAGATCGCGAACTCGGCTGACGGCGGTGATCGTGACCTCAGTGGAGTCCTTGGCGACCTCCAGGCGCGAGCCGCTGGTCGAGGTCGGGTTGACCGTGACGGTGCTGGCGGTGGCGCTGCCCTGGGGAATGTAGGTCAGCTGGCAGGTGATGTCCTCCGGCAGTTGGCCGCCGGAGGCGGGCGCCGCGATCGAAACCAGGCGGTCGGTAGCGTTGACGGTCGCGGCCACCGCGGTGGCCGGATCGCTGGTGACGAAGCACCTGGTGTCCGCGGCCTCGGCGCTCAGTCTCCAACCTTCGACGGTGGTGGCGCCCGCAGCGCCGACGCCGGTGGTCTGCAGGCTCACGCCGCTGGTCCGGCTGATGATGGCGTGGCCGCGGGTCGAGGGCTGGAAGGTGTTGGCGGCGTTGGTCAGAATGCTGTCCGTGTTGTAAGACGGCCTGGTGTTGGAGACGTTGCCGAGCGTCAGGTTGACGTTGGCGGCGACCGAGCCCAGGGTGCGGGCCTGGATGCGCAGCACGGCCCCGGCCACGCCGAGTTGATAGTCCTCGACCTCGCCGTTGAGCTGCCAGGGGCTGGTGGCCGGGTTGGAAGGGGCGCGCGAGGTCGCGGTCACGCCGGAATCGTTGGACACCCGGGCGCGGGCGTACGTCGGCACAACCCCGGTTGCCGGAATGGTGACGGCTGGGGCGGTGTAGGTGCAATAGACGTAGCCATTGACATCGGGCGTGGCGGTGCAGCTACCACCGCCGCCCAAGAGGTTCGTGTTGAACGTGGTGGCGGCCGTCGAGCCGGTGATGCCGGTGATCCAAGCTTTGATGGTCGATGCCGCGACGGCGGCCGAATCGCCGCTGGCCTTGGCGCGGAAGGCGTAAGTCTTGCCCGACACCATCAACTGACTCTGAGCGGGCGCCCAGGCGCCGGTCGATTGGCCGCTGGCGTCGGTCGGGGAGATTTCCAGGCCGTCATCGGTCGGGTGGGCGTCGGCCTCGGCGTGGTTGGTGCCGTCCTCATAGGTGCCGGACGTGGCGCCCAGGTAGAGGTAGGGCTGGCCAGCCCGGTTCGGGTTGGCGTAGGGGCCGGACTGGGCGTTGGTAGACAGGATCGGCGCGTCGCCCCAGGAGGCGGCGGCGGTGATGCCGAAGTCGGCGTCAACCACGGCCAAGTCTGTGGTCATTTCGACCTTCGAGACGATCAGAGCGCCGCCGGTGGCGGCCAGCGGGTTCCCGGTTGTGGTGGTGGTGAATGCGTCAATGCCATCCAGGCGCGCGCCGTCGCAGGCGCCGCCGCTCGGGTTCGGGGTGTAATCCACGCCATTGGAGACGCACAGCGGTGTCAAGGTGTTGGCCGGGCCGGATGAGCCGGACTCGTAGAACGTGCCGCCGCCGGCATAGGTCTGGACCGCGTTGACGCTATTGATGACTGGCCGCTTGACCCGGACCAAGTACTCACCGACAGCTGAGTTGAGCAGGGCCGAATAGTTGCCGGAACTGTTGGTGATCAACTCGCCGCGCTTGGTCCAGGATGTCGAGCCCTGGTTGGCGTTGCCTTGCCAGATTTCGACAGTGACGTTGGCGACCCCAGGCTCGCCCGGTTCGATCACGCCATCGCCGTCCACGTCGTTGGAGACGGTGCCGGAGATGACCGGCGCCATCTGGGCGGCGGCCAGGTCGCCTGAGGCCGAGTTGTCGGTGCCAAGGTCCGTGGCGGCGCCGGACAACGTGTCGTAGCGGAAATAGTGTCCGCTTGAGTTCTGGGTGTAGAGCTGGCCGTCCATGAAGGCCACACCGTACACGCTGCCACTCGACGTATCGGCGGTGAACGCTTTGACCATTTCATAGGTCCAGCCGGTGGAGAGAGGTTCGCCATTCGAGTCTTGCGGAACGTTCAGACGGACCAGGGCGTGCCGGGTGGAGGCGTGGGTGACGAACAGGTAGAAGTTGCCGTTGGCGTCAATCGCCATGTCGGTTCCGAAGCTCCAGCTCCCAGAACTCTGGCTCTGGTTCGTCATCCTGTTCCACTGGGCGAGGAGGTTGGTGCCGGTGGCACTCGTAATGGAGGTGGCCGCCCTTGACGCCACGCAGGTGAAGCGGGAGGTCGAGGTGGTACCCGTGGTGTTGACCCGGAAGATCCGGGGGTAAATCCCGGACAGGGTGGTGCCGCTGGCGCTCTGAATGGTCGGAGAACCGGCAGCGGAACCGATCACGTAAAGGTAACCGTTCTTCTGATTGACCTCCGCGGACCAGTCCTCATTGGAGCCACCGGCAGCGCACTCGGGGAGGCGATTGTCCACATGGGTGAGCGAGAGGGGGGTGGTCCCGTGGGCCGGAGAGATGATGTTCTGACCATTGGTCGAGTTGTCAAGATCAACCATGTAGAGCGTGCTGTCGCCCGCGTGCCTGTAGATTGGCCCCAGAGCTATTGTGTCCCGACCAGTCGCTGAGCCGTTGGAGCCAGAGTTCGTTGTGAACCGTGAGACCAACGCCCCTACGAACGAGCTCCTGGCCGACGGGTTCTCAACCGAGTACTTCTGGTTGCCGGTGGCCCAGGTCGTCATCCAGAGTTGGTCCCTGGTGAACTGGCCGTTCCAGCCGTTGTTGGCCGTGATGGCGTCCGCCCGCTCGGCGGTCATCCAGCTTTGGGCGAGGGTCACCCCCCCAAGGGCGATGGCGCCCGAGACCAGCAGCGCCACAGGCTTCACCACAGAGCGTGGGACCCGCTTCAGGGCGGTGGCCAAAGAGAGGGCGGACGAATGCTTCGAGTTGCTGTGAGCGCTCATCGCAGGACTTTCTTCCAGTTTCATTGGGGCGTCCCCACCCGGCTAGACAGGGACCAGCCCGGCCAGGCCCCGGGGCGGGGACCGGCCGAGCCCGGCGGGATCGCTCCACCGCTCCGGGTGAATCCGGAACGCTGGGGAAACCCCGGCGGGCACGCGCCAGATGGGGTCTGGCGCGAGCTAACCTGACACTATTGGCTGCGCCAGTCCGATTTGGGGCAATCTGTGTAGTTCCACTCAGCGGGGTTCATTCTGTCCGTAGATTCCCGCCCCAGGTCGCCTGACCTGGGCAGACGCGGTTGGACGGGCGGGATGGGCGGGTTTCGGGGGTCTGGGCGGGTCTGCTCCGGGCGAACGGCGCCGCTGGTGCCCCCAGCGAGACTCGAACTCGCACTGGGCCGGTTTTAAGCCGGGCGCCTCTGCCAATTGGGCTATGGGGGCCGCGCCCAGCTTAGCCAGACCGGGCGGCGGCCAGGGCGATGCCGTCCAAGATGTCGTGCTCGGAGGTCACGACGCGGTCGAGGCGGCCGCCCGCGGCGGCGACCTCGCGGCGGACTCGCTCCAGGACGCGCGACCAGACCAGGGCGCCGGCGCCGATGACGTCGACCCGGCCGGGGTGCATGAAGCCGAGGCCGGAGCGCTGGGACCGGGGCATCTCCCACAACTCCCGGCAGGCCCGCAGCATTTGGTCGACCGTCAAAGTGGCGCCGTCGATCTGCTCGGGCTGATACTTGGCCAGGCCCAGGGCGTGGGCGGTGATGGTTGTGATCGACCCGGCCAGGCCGATCACGGTGGCCGCCCGGCCGAGCGGGACGCGGGCGGCGGCGGCATCGAGAACCTGGTCGACGGCATCGGCGGCCTGCTTTATCTCCTGAGCGGTGGGAGGATCCGAGCGCAAGTGGCGCTCGGTCACCCGGACGCAGCCGACGTCCATCGAGAAGGCGAAGGCCGGCTCGGCCACGCCCAAGACCAGCTCGGTCGAGCCGCCGCCCAGGTCGACGCAGAGGTAGGGGCCGGGCAGGCCCGGCGGCAGGGCCGAGAGCGCGCCCGCGAACGACAGGCGGGCCTCTTCCAGGCCGTCGATGACCTGGGGCTCGACCGCCAGCTCCCGCCGCACGCCGTCGAGCAGGAGGTCGCGGTTGGCGGCGTCGCGGGTGGCCGAGGTGGCCACGAAGCGCAGTTTGTCGACCCCGGCGCTTCGGCAGAGTTGGGCGTACCGGGCGACCGCCGCCAGGGTCCGGGCCAGGGCTTCGGGGGCGAATCGGCCGGTCCGGTCGACGCCTTCACCCAGGCGCACAATCTCCATTCGCCTGGTCACGTCTTTGAGCTTGCCTCGGTTTGGGTCCACGTCGGCGATCAGCAGGCGGATTGAGTTGGTGCCGCAGTCGATCCCGGCCGCCCTGACTGTCTTATTCATCTGTCTTTGCCGGTCTTGGTTTCGGCCGCGCTTTTGGGTGCTGCCTTCGTTTCCGATGCCGCTTGGCAGGCGCAGCGGTCGGGCCGCCAACGTGGCGCCACGGCCAGGAGGACCTGGTCGCCCAGCGGGTTGGCGCCGGGGCCGGCGGCGAGGGCGTGGGCCGCCAGGGCGTGCAAACATTTGACCCGGTCCGGCATGCCGCCGGCTGAGACGCCCGCTAGCTCGGGCACCTTTTCGACGCGGTCGCGGTCTTCGATGTAGCGCTGGTGGGCTTGGCGGTGCGCCTCGGCCAGGGCCTTGTCTTGGGCCAAGCTCTGCGCTAACTGGCGCATGAAGCCCTCGGATTCGAGTTTGCCGATCGCGGCGTTGGCCCTCGGGTGGGTCAGGTAGTACAGCGTCGGGAAGGGGCTGCCGTCCTCCAGACGCGGGCTGGTCTTGACGACCAGCGGGGCGGCGCAGGCGCAACGGGCGGGCACGGCTAGCGCGCCTCTGGCCGGGCGGCCTAGTTGGGCCGCTATGGTCTGGGCGTCGGCGCTGGTCAGCTGCGGGTCGGCGCGATCAGCTTGGGGGACTGGCCGATGCGGGCGTTCTGGATGCGGAACTGGTTGAAGCGGGGGCGGCTGGGCAGCGGTCGGCGGGCTGGCGGCATCGGCGGGCGGGGGCAAGGTGTGTCCCCAAGTTTGAGACGAAAGGACCGTCCCCGGGTTTAGGGCGGGGGTCATTTTCCTGCGTTTCCGGCGATCACGGCGGACTCCCAGAGAAGGGCGTACCAGGGGTCGCGCTGGGCTGGCGGGTCGGGTTCGGCCAGGTGGGTCGATTCGCCGGGCGGGGCGGGGGTGGGCGCCGGGCTGGGGGCGTTTTCCGGGTCCGAGACGCGGAAGGTGCGGTCACCGGGCATGGCGAAGCCGAGGCGGCTGCGGGCCTGGGCCTTGACGTAGGCCGGGTCGTCCCAGCGCTTGAGCTGGGCCTCGAGCTCCTCGTTGACCTTGGCCGCCGCCTCGACCTGGGCCTTTAGCTGCTGGGTTTGGACCTGCTGGGACATGTAGAGGCGCAGGGTCGGGAAGATCAGGGAAAAGGCCAGCAGGCCGATCACCGCCAGCAGGACGACCTGGAAGCCGATCCGCAGGCGTCGGCCGGCTTGGATGGCCTCTTGGCGCCTGGAGGCCTCGATGCCCTCGGCCCGCGCTCTGAGGCGCCGGGCGCCGGGCGGGCGGCGGGCCTTCGGCCCGGCTTTGTTCGACACCCATCCATCATGCCTCACCGGGGCGCTGGAGGGGTCGCGCCCGGGGGCGGGGTCGGCTGGTGGGCGGGCTAGTCGGCGGCTTGGGCGCGGGGGAAGGCGGTCTTGCCGGCGTAGAGCGCGGCATCGCCCAATTGTTCCTCGATGCGCAGAAGCTGGTTGTACTTGTTGATGCGCTCGCCGCGGGCCGGGGCGCCGGTCTTGATCTGGCCGGCGTTGGTGGCGACCGCCAGGTCGGCGATGGTGATGTCCTCGGTCTCGCCGGAGCGGTGCGAGGTCATGGCGTAGAAGCCGGCGCGCTGGGCCATCTGCACGGCCTGCAGAGTCTCAGTCAGGGTGCCGATCTGGTTCAGCTTGACCAGCAGGGCGTTGGCGGCCTTCGTCTCGATGCCTTTGGCCAGGCGGGTCGGGTTGGTGACGAACAGGTCGTCCCCGACCAGTTGCACTTTGTCGCCGATTCGGCTGGTCAGGCCCGACCAGGCGTCCCACTCGTCCTCCGAGAGCGGGTCCTCGATCGACACCAGCGGGTAATCCTTGATCAGCTTCTCGTAGTAATCGACCAGGTAGTCCGTCGACCGGGGCTTGCCCTCGAACTGGTATTTGCCGTCCTTGAAGAACTCGGTCGAGGCGACGTCGAGGGCCAGGGACACGTCCGCCCCCGGCTGGTAGCCGGCCCTCTCGATGGCGCTGATGATGAGGTCCAGGGCGGCGGCGTTGGATTCCAGATCAGGGGCGAAGCCGCCCTCGTCGCCCAGGCCGGTGGCCAGGCCTTTGGCCTTCAGAACTTGTTTGAGGGCGTGGTAGACCTCGGCCCCCCAGCGCAGGGCCTCCCTGAAGGACGGCGCCCCGATCGGGGCGACCATGAACTCTTGGATGTCGACGTTGGAGTCGGCGTGCGAGCCGCCGTTGAGAATGTTCATCATCGGCACCGGCAGCACGTGGGCGTTTGGGCCGCCGATGTAGCGGTACAGGGGAAGCTGGGCGGAGATGGCCGCCGCCCTGGCCGTGGCCAGGGAGACGCCCAGGATCGCGTTGGCGCCGAGGCGGGATTTGTTCGGGGTGCCGTCCAGGTCGATCATGGTCTGGTCCACGATCCGCTGCTCGGTCGCGTCCAAGCCGATCACCTGCGGGCCGATTTCCTCCGTCACGGCGGTCACCGCGCCCTCGACGCCTTTCGCGCCGTACCTCGGGTTGTCGGCGTCCCGCCGCTCGACGGCCTCGAAAGCGCCGGTTGACGCGCCGGAGGGGACTGCGGTGCGGGCTATTGTGCCATCGTTCAGGCCGACCTCGACTTCGACCGTTGGGTTGCCGCGCGAGTCCAGGATTTCACGCGCGATGACTAGATCAATGTTGGCCACAGGGAACTCCTCAAAACTTGAAAACAAACCGATTGGTCCGCAAATCATCGTAGCGCGGGCGGCTTGGGACGGTTGACTACCGGGGGGTGTGCGTCACGTTTGTGGTGTGACGGGTTTAGGCGGCCTGGCGGTAGGTGTCTGGATGTTGGTCGGATAGCCAGACGAGGCCCAGCCGGTGGGTTTGGTTGAGGACCCTGAGGGCCAGGACGGGCGCCAGCCCGGCGATGGTCCAGTGCATGCCGGGGCGTTTGGCCCGGCATGCGACGACGCTGCCGCAGGCGGACTCCACGCGTCCCGAGCCGATGAACAATTGGAGGTCTTCCTCGAAGTGCCGGTATTGCATGGCGGCGTGGTTGGAGGTGAAG
>JAIROU010000274.1 GCA_031257375.1 Bifidobacteriaceae bacterium | reverse complement strand
CGCCAGGATGGCCCGCTCCGAGGCCAGGTCGACGTGGGCGGTCGGCTCGTCCAAGATCAGGACCGGCGCGTCCTTGAGGAAGGCCCGGGCGATCCCCAGCCGCTGGGCCTGCCCGCCGGACAGGGCCAGGCCGCGCTCGCCGACGGCCGTGTCCAGCCCGTCCGGCAGTCCGGCCGTGAAACCGGCCAGGTCGGCCGCCGCCAGCGCCTCGTTTAAGCGTTCGTCCGACGCGGCAGGGTCGGCCACCAGCAGGTTGTCCCGCAGGGTGCCGGTGAACAGGTAGGTGTGCTGGGCCACCACCGCCAACTGGGACCGCTGCCAGGCCAGCGGCACGGTCGCGGCGTCAGCCCCGAAGAGGCGGACCTGGCCGGCGTCGGGGCGCAGATTGCCCTGGATCAACTCGGCGATGGTGGTCTTGCCCGCCCCGGACGGCCCGACGATGGCGACGTGCTCGGCATCGGCCACCGCCAAACTGAAGCCCGTCAAAACCGGCGCCCCGGGCACGTAAGCGAAATCGACGCCGGCCAATTCGACGGCGGGCGCGCCGACGGCATCGGGAACCGAGGCGGCGCCCGAATCGGCTGGGTCGGGCACGGCCGGCGCCTCCGCCAGGAAGGCCTTGATCTCCTTGGCCGAGGCGATCCCGCCCATCCCGACGTAGAAGAACTGGCCGATCCGGTCGAGCGGGTCGAGCAGCAGCGTGCCGCAGAGCACCAACGCCAGGGCGCCGTCGGGGTCGATCGCGCCCTGGCCGACCCGCCACAGGGCCAGGCCGGCCACCGCCGCGATGAAGGCCAGCGAGAACAGCGAATCGACCACCAACAGCAGCAACTGGTTCCCGGCCAGCAGGCGCATGACATGGCGGCGCAATTCCTCGGCGGCTTCCGCCAGGCGCCGGCCGTGCGCCGCATCGGCGTTCATCAGCCGCAGCGTCGGCAGGCCCTGGATGGCGTCGAGGAACTTGGCCGCGAAGACGCGCCCGTTCTCGCGGTAGCGCCGCGACACCCCGGCGAAGGCGGCCTGGAATCCGCCCAGGGCCAGCGGGATGACCGGCAGCGCGATCGCCGTCAGGCCCGCCACCGGCCAATCCACCAGCGCCCCCCTCACGGCCAGGACGATCAGCGGCGCCGTTGTCGAGCCGACCATCGGGCCGAGGAAACTGCCCCGGTAGGCGCCCGCCCGCTCGGCCCCGTCGGTGGCGGTCGAGACGATCGCCCCGGCCCGCCGCCGGGACCGCTGGGCCGCGCCCAGTTTGAAGACGTGGGCCACCACGCGGCGGCGCTCGGCGGCCTCGTCGGCGCTTTGCCCGCGCGCCGCCAGATACGGCCCCGCCCCCGCGGCCAGGGCCGCCACCAGCACAAATGCGACTAGTAGGAGGGTTGAACCGACGTCCGGGAGGCGTCGGCTGGCGACGGCGCCATAAGCCAGCCGGGCTGCCGCGACATACAACAGCGCCAGCGCCAGCGCCTGGACCCAGCCAAGCACCACCACCACCAGACGCCGCGCCACGCCCGCAAGCCTACCCAAGGCGGGGTCCGATCTGTTAGGCAACCCTAAGAACCTGTTCAGCATCGGTCACCGCCCGGGCCATCCGGATGGACCAGATTATGAAATTTCACCAAGTCACTTGGTGATTTTCGAGTGTTGCCCGCCGCGCGCTAGTTCCGGCGCCGGCGAAGAGATTCGAAAACCCGGTCCGGGATCGGCTGGCCGCGCCAGCACTTGATGGCGCCGTCCTGCTCCAGCCGGTCGATCTGCTCGTCCGAATAGCCTAGGTCGGCCAAGTATTCGGCGGTGTGGTAGCCGAGCGGCTTGGACAGGATCACCGGCGGGTCGCCGTGGCTGGCCAGCCGCACCGGCGACATCGGCAAATACTTGACGCCGAACGACTCGTATTCGACCGGCCGGACCGAGTCGTTGAGCCTGGCCTCCGGATCCTCGATCACGTCCGAGTAGCTGAACAGCCGCTGGTGGGGGACTTGATGCTGGCGCAGGACAGTCTCCCACTGCGGGAAGGTCCGGCTGGCGAAAGCCCCCTCCAGCAGGGCGATGACGTCGGCTTGGCGCCCGGACGCCTTCAGCGACGGCAAGTCGCGGATGGTCGGGTCGTCGGCGTGCTCGGCCAGGCCCAGGATCTCCATCATCATGGCGAAGTACTTGTCGTACTGCGGCATGCAGACCAGTATCCATTCGCCGTCGGCGGTCTGGTAGGTGTTGTTGAACGGGTTCGGCACGGCCCGGCGCGACTTCGGGTAGAGCGCCCCGAACTGGGTCGCCATGATCCCTATGTTGCCGCCCCAGATGGCGGTTCCATAGAGGTTGGCCGAGACCTTCTCCCCCGCCCCCGTCCGGGTCCGGTTGAACAGCGCCGCCAGAATCCCCATCGCCAAGACGTTCGAATGGTTGTAATCGCCGAAGGCCTGCGGCGGGATCGCCGGGTAAGAGCCGGCCTCTGGGAAGGAGGCGGCCACCCCGCCGCGGGCCGCCCAGGCCACGGCGTCGAAGCCGGGGGTGTCCCGCTCCGGCCCGGATTCGCCGTAGCCGCGGTTCTGCGCCCAGATCAAGCCCGGAAACTCAGCCCGCAGAGTCTCGTAGTCAAGTCCCAGTTTGACCAGGGCGCGGTCCCGCAGGCTGGTCACGAAGACGTCGGCGTTGGCCAGCAGCTGCCGAAAGATCTTCTGGCCGGCGGGCGTTTTGAGGTTCAGGCACACCCAGTTCTTGTTGGTGTTGTTGAGATCGAAGATCGGATCCTCGAGGTCGTTCCGGTCGGCGCCGAAGCCGGGGCCTTGGGTGCGCTGGGCGTCGCCGTGGGGCGGTTCGACTTTGATCACTTCGGCGCCCATCTCCGCCAGCAGTCTGACGCCGGCGGGCGCGGCCACCCATTCGCACAGCTCGACCACCACCAGGCCGGCCAATGGGCCGTAACCGTTCAATTCAGCCGTGACAGACATGCCCTTCCTATCTTTGGTCCCGCAAGTGTTCAAGCTGCGCCCGGACCGTCCGCCGGGCCGCCTCGGCCAGTTCCGGTGGGATTTGGCCGTAAACACGCCGCACGATGCCGTCGACCAGGTCGGCGTCCTCGGGCGCGGCCCCAGCGCCGAGTTTTCCCAGCGCCGCGCCGATCTGGTCGAGGCGTTCCAGCCGGTGCGCCCGGTAACGCCCGATCTGGGCCGCCGGGTCCGCGATCACGCCGCCGTGCCCCGGCAGGATCAACTCCAGGCCCAGGTCCGCGACCAGTCCCGCCAGGCGGTCAAGGGTGCGCAAGTAGTCGCGCAGCGAACCGTCCGGCCAGTCGATCATGGCCGAACCGCGGTCGAAAACCAGGTCGCCGGTGGCGATCGCCCGGTCCTGGGCGAAGATGATCCCGACCGAGTCCTCGGTGTGCCCGGGCAGGTGCGCGACCTGAAGGCGGGGGGCCCGGCGATCGCCCAGTGGGACGACCCCCTCCCCCAGCGACCCGTCGCGCCAGGCCAGCACCGGCGCGCCGGTCCGCCGCGACAAGGCGGCCGCCCCGGCCGAATGGTCGGCGTGGTGATGGGTCAGCAAGATGGCCGCGACCGCCACCCCCGGCCAGCCGCTGGCCTGGACAACTCGGTCCAGATGGCCGTCGACGTCCGGGCCCGGGTCGGCCAGCGCGCAAACTCCGTCGCCGAACCAGATCCAGGTGTTGGTCCCCTCCAGCGTCATGGCCGAGGGGTTGGGCGCGAGCACGCAGGCGGTGCTGGCGGCGACCCGGCCGCCCGCCCAAGCCCGATCGGCGCTCATGGCAGCACGCAAGTCAGGACGACTTGGCCGTCGTCCTTGATCTTGGGCGTCAGCATGATCTGGCGGGCGGGGGGGTTCTCGTCGACGAAGGCGGCGGCGCTGGCGGCGCCCGCCAACTGGGCGAGGTTGTGGGCGGTCGGCGGCATCAGCAGGATCTGGTCGGCCCGGCCCTGTTCAATCAGCCTTTCCGGGCGCTCCCAGGCGCCGCCGACCGCCTCCAACGTCTCGGCGTCCGGCTCCTGGTCCGGGGGCGCCAGCACGGCGAAGAAAAAGGTGTCGTACCGCCTCGGTTCGAACTCGGGGGTCAGCCAGCGGGCGCGCAAACCCAGCCGATCGGTGCGCAAGACCAAGCCGCGACGCCTGAGGATCTCCGCCAAACACTCCTCGTGGCGGGCCAGTCGCTGGCGGTCGCGCCGCCACGATCGGCCGCCGCGGCCGCCGGGACCGCCGCAGCCGCCCGAGGCGCCGGGACCGTCCGGGCCGCCGATGCCGCTGGGACCGTCCGGGCCGCCGGGACCGCCCGGGCGAGCGAAACCGCTGGCGGCGGCATCGGCGGCATCGGCGGCCAACAAAATGCCGGTCTCCTCGAAAAGCTCGCGCGCCGCCGCCACCACCACCTGACGGGCGGTGGCCTCGTCGCAGCCCATGCGCCGCGCCCATTGGGCGGGGCTGGGCCCCGCCCAGGGAAGGTCCGGGTCGGCGTCGCGCGGGTCGACCCGGCCGCCCGGAAAGACCACCGCGTCTGGCGCGAAGGCCATTGTCGAGGCCCGCCGCAGCATGAACACCTCGATCGGCCGGTCCCGGACCAGCATCACGGTGGCGGCGCAGCGCGGCTCGACCGGCCGATGCGAGGGGTCCGCCGCCTTGGCCAAATGGGCGCCGATGACGGCCGCCAAGCGCTGATTGACGGGCGCTTCGAACACATCACCCGGCATAGGCGGTCCGATCTTCAACGCTGTTCCCTCCTGGTTCCTCGTGATCGCGGTTGGCCAAAACTCTGCTCGCCTCCCGCGTTTCCGCTGGTCAGCCTTCGGCTGCCCCTCGTCAACACGGCCGGGCCGTGGTTATTCACCACGGCCCTAGACTGCCATGGCCGCCCGGTATCCCTCGCCGATCGCCTCGAGCGTCCGTTTGACACGGCCGACTGGAGTGGTGGCGTCGCCGATCAAATGAACGTTGTCAAAGCTGGCGGCGAGTTGCTGGTAGAGCGCGTCGTTGGTTTCGACGCCGAGGGCCAGGATCACGGTGTCGACTTCGACCACCTCCTCCTGACCGCTGTCGAGGTGGCGCAGGCGAACGCCGGCCGCCGTCACTTCGACCAGTTTGGTGGACGGCATCAACTGGGCGCCGCCGCGCTCGAGCAGATTCAATTCCGTGCGCCGGTCGATTATCCCGATCCCGTTGCCGAGCTTCGGACTCTCCTCGACGACCCACACCTGGTGGCCTTGGAGCAGAGCCAGCGCCACCTCGCAGCCGGCGAACCCACCGCCGATCACGGCCACCCGCCGACCGATCAGCAACCGCGTCTTCATGCCCCAGCGCATCAGGCCCGGGCGGACGCCCACGACCCTCAACCCCAGGCCGGCCAGTGCCCAGACCAGGCCCCGCCCCGGCGGCGGCCGACCTTCGACCAGCTTCTTCAGGTCGGACGAGGACACCACCTTCGGCTGGTCCAGGCCGGCCGCGCCGGCCGGCGCGATGACCGTCCCGCCGGGCGCGACGATGATCTGGTCCGGGGCCAGCGAGCGGATCGTCTCCGCGGTCGCCTCGGTTCTCAGCCGGACGTCGACCGGCAGGCGCGCGATCTCCCGCCTGTACCACGCGGCCAAGGGCGCCAGGTTCTCATTCAGCACCTGGGCCATGTTGAGAACCCCGCCCAGCCGGCCGGTCCGCTCCAGCAGGGTCACGCGGTGGCCGCGCAGGGCGGCCGCTCGGGCCGCTTCCAGGCCGCCCGGCCCGCCGCCGACCACCACCACCCGTTTGCGGGCCGGCCGCGCGACCGGTTCGAGGGGCGGCAGGTCGGGGTTGGTGACCTGGGCGTTCACCGAGCACTGCAGCGGCTTGCCGACAAAGATGTTGTCGAGGCAGCGGCTGCACACTATGCAGCGCCGGATCTGGTCGGCCCGGCCGGATTCGGCCTTGCGGGCGAAGTCCGGGTCGGCGATGAAGGCCCGCGCCATGCCGACCAGGTCGGCTTGGCCGCGGGCCAGAATGCTCTCGCAGCGCTCGATCGAGTTGATCCGGTAAGAGGCGATCACCGGCCGGTCGGTGACTTGCTTGCATTGAGCGGCCAGAGTGACGAAGCCCGCCTCCGGCGCGAACTGGTTGACCAGCGGGACCGGCGCCTCGTGGAAGCCGGCTTGGATGCTCCAGGCGACCACGCCGTGGCGCTCCACCAGCGGAATGATGGCCTTTGTGTCGGCGATGGTGTTGCCGCCGGGCATGAAGTCCTCAGCCGAGATCCGAACCATCACCGGGTAGTCCTCGCCCGCCCAGCGGTGCACGGCGTCGATCACGTCGGTCAAGAAGCGGGTCCGCTTTTCGAGGGTGCCGCCGTAACGGTCGCTGCGGCGGTTGGAGAACGAGGACAAGAAGCGCGCCCCCAGGTAGCCGATCCCGCTGTGGATTTCGACCAGGTCGATCCCGGCCTGGCGGGCGCGGGCGGCGGCGGCGCCGTACTGCTCGACGATCAGCTCGATCTCGCTCAGGGTGAGTTCGCGCAGACGTTTGACGAACGGCCCGCCCGGCCCCGGCGAGGGTCCCACCGCCTCCAGCGGATGGCTGGCGTCGGCCCGACACTCGTAGCAGATTTGGAGTTGGGCGGCCGAGCGCGCGCCGCCGTCGCGAATCGCCTGGGCCAGTTGGCGCCAGCCGGGCAGGAACTTGTCGTCCCACAGGCCGACCGCCTGCCCGGCCGTCGGGTACTGGGGTTTGGCGCCTTGCAGATCGCAGACATAGGCCGATCCGATTGCGACCAGACCGGTCCCGCCGGCCGCCCGCCGGGCGTAGAAGTCGACCAGCGCGTCGGTGATGGCGTAATCCTCCACGTAGCCGGTCGTCATGGGCAGGAAGGCGAGCCGGTTCTTGACCTCGACCGGCCCCAGGGCGACCGGGTTGAAAACGTGCCGGTAGTGGCTCATGGGGGCGGCGCTTTCCTACTGATTCCGAAAGACGATTGGGCGCCGGTCGCGCATCGCGGCCACCCCCTCGCGTCCGTCGCGGGTGGCGGCGGCCAAGACTTGGTTGCGGTTCTCCAGCTTCACCACCGTCTCGAAACTGGCGCCGTCCAGCGAGGCCTGCAGGCACTCCTTGGTCAGGCGCAGCCCGAAGGGGGACGATGCCGCCACCACCGTTTGCGCGAGCTCGACGGCGCAGTCGACGACGTCTTCGTCCGCCACCACCTTGGAGGCGAAGCCCCATTCGGCCAATTCGGCCGCCCCGAAGCGGCGCCCGGTCATCAGAATCTCGGCCGCCCGCGCGTAGCCGACGGTCTTCGGCAGGAAGAACGCGCCGCCCATGTCGGTGCCGGTCAGCCCGACGGTCAGGTAGCCGGCGCTCATCTGGAACGACTGGCCGAGGATCCGCAGGTCGCAGGCGCAGGCCAGCGACAGGCCGCCGCCAACGGCGTGGCCTTTCAAAGCCCCGATGATCGGCTGGGGGCAGCGGCGCATGTTGACCACCTGGTCCGAGCAAATCCGCTGCATCACGTAGAAATCCCGCTGCACCCGGCCCATGTCCCAGGGCGGCTCCAGGGCCAACTCGTCGAGGTTGAAACCGGCGCAGAAGGACCGGCCCTGGCCGGTCAGCACGATCACCCGGCAGCTGTCGTCAAGCCTGACTTGCTCAAGGAAATCGTTGAACTCGCTCATTTGCCGGTAAGACATCGCATTGAGGTTTTTCGGATCGTTGAACGAGCAGACGAAAACCGAGCCGCGACGCTCGACGATCAGCTTTTGGTAATTGCCGTAGTCGAACGCGGGCAAGTGGTAGACGGTCTGGTACGGTTCGGCGCCCGCCTCGGAATCCATGGTGCCTTTCCCTCCCACTAGTGCTCGAAGGCCGCGCCGACCGTGGTCCGCGGCTGCGAAATCGGCGCGCTCGTTCGGGCCCCCGTCGTCAGCGACACGGGACCCGCTAATCCCCCAAGGTTCCTGTAACCATCTGGTACGTTACCTGGCCGGCCCCCCCGCGCGAAAGGGACCTTTGTCCCGGCGAGGTCGCGGCGGCCTTTCGGCCGCAGATTCGAGGACGGCCGCCGACCGGCGTTTTGCCCCGCCACTTGCGAAAACGGGTCACCACCGGTGGGGCGGCGCCGGGTCACCGCCGCCCGGCCCGCCGGCCTCCGCCGAACTCGCGGGCGCGGTCGGCTTAGGACCTTTGGCACAGGCCTGACCTGCGCCGTCATCTGGCCGCGGGCGGCCAGGCGGGACACCGGGCGGCGATCGGCGCGGAGGCCGCCCGGCTCTCGGCGACGCGCCCGGGGCGCCGCGGGGCCGACGGCGGCCGGGCGAACCGGTCCCTTCTCCGACCACCCGGGCCGACGGCATCGGACAATTCCCGACACTCGGGACCAATGACCCATTGCCGCCTCGGAACTGGCGGTGTAGAAATTGTCTAGCGAACTACCTAGTGCGGTACTGCGCCGGCGGTTGAGGGCCCGCCGCCGGTGGTTGGCGCGCGCCGGACGCGGACGGTCGGCGCCGCACCCACTGGGTGATTCCAGCACCCCCAAGGGCTGGTGACCGCGATCGCCATAAGAACTGGACTGCCGTGCGCCGAGGTCGGCGCGCGAAGCCGAGCAGAACGACAGGACGGACCTCAATGCTGATGTCAAAGCCCCAGAACGAAGACGAATTCAAGGCCTATCTCAAGGAAATTCGGGAACTCGCCGAAGGCCCGTTCGAGGAGATGCAGAAGGAGGTCGAGATCACCAACAAGTTCCCCGAGGAATTCTTCGACCTCGCCCGGCGGCACAACCTCTACCGTTTCGCCATGCCGCCCAAGTACGGCGGCTGGGGGTTCAACCGCAAGCAGATCTTCCAGGTCCAGGAGGAGTTCTCGCGCGGCCCCGGGGGGATGCGCATGCACCTGCACATGGCGGCCGACATGAACTGGGAGATCCTCGACCAGTTCGGCTCGTCGGAGCTCAAGGCCGAGTTGATGCCCAAATTCGCCAACAAGGACGTCTACTTCTGCTTCGCCCTGACCGAGGAGACCGGCGGGTCGGGCGCCGACCTGCATTCGACCATCACCAAAGACGGCGACGACTACGTTCTGAACGGGGAGAAGACCCTGATCTCGCACACCGATTGCTCTCAGTACGCCTACGTCTTCGCGGTCTCCGACCCGGGCGCCGACAAACAACACCGCCTGTCCGGCCTGGCCGTGCCGATGGACGCGCCCGGCCTGGAGATAGTCGAGATGCCGCACATGATGGGCTGCCGCGGCGCCGGCCACGCCGGCCTGCGCTTCACCAACGTCCGCCTGCCCAAGAAGCACCTGCTCGGCGAGGAGGGCCAAGGCCTGGAGGTCTCGATATCGGCCCTGTCGCTGTCGCGAGCCCACATCGCCGTGTCCAACCTGGGCATGTCCCAGCGAATGCTCGAGCTGATGATCAAGCGCGGCCGGGACCGCGTCACCTTCGGCAAGCCGCTGGTCGCCCGCCAAGCCATCCAGGCCTATATCGCCGAGTCGGGCACCCACATCTACGCCCTGCGCCAGATGTGCGACGACATCGCCGAGCAGTCCGACCGGGGCGAAGACATCGAGATGAAAGCGGCCATGGCCAAACTCTTCTCGATCCAGACTGTCAAGCTGGTGTCTGACTACACCCTTGAGGTCTTCGGCGGGATCGGCTACTTCGAGGACAACCCGTACGGCCCGATCGAGCGCCTCTACCGCGACTGCCGCGCGATGTGGCTCGAGGAGGGACCGCCGACGGTCCAGCGCATGACCGCGGCGCGGAAGCTAATCGCCAACGGCGGAGACACCTGGACGTTCTAGAGGCGTTCTGGGACTCCGGCCCGCGCATTTCGCCAACACCCGAGCCAGAAAGGAGCGCGATCACTTTGAGCTTGTTGCGCACTGACGACCAAGAAGTCCTGCTGGCCGCCGTCAGCGAAATGATGACCGGCCAGGTCGCACCCCAGGTGGCCGCCCACGACCAGGCGGGCGAATGCCCCCGCGAGTTCTTCGCGCCCGCCTTCGAGATGGGCTTGCACATGCTCGAGGTGCCCGAGGAGTTCGGCGGCGCCGGACTCGACTTCCAGACCGCCGCCATGGTCTTCGAAGAGATCGCCAAGGCCGACGCCGGCTACGCCATCAGCCTGATGGCCAGCTTCGTGGCCTTTCGCAACGTCCGCGAGTCCTCCAGCCCCGAACAAGTGCGGCTGTTCGCCGACCGGCTGGCGCCGGGCGGCTTCGCCGCTTTCGCCCTGTCCGAGGCCGGCGCCGGGTCCGACATCGGCGCCATGACCACGGCGGCCGTCCGCGAGGGCGAGGACTACGTCATCACCGGCGCCAAGGCTTGGATCACCAACGCCGCCTGGGCGGACCTGTTCGTGGTGCTCGCCAAGACCGATCCGGCGGCCGGCTCGAAGGGGGTGTCCTGCTTCTTGGTCGAGGCCGACCGCCCCGGACTGAGCGTGGGCCACCACGAGGACAAACTCGGACTGCGCCTGTCCAACAC
>JAIROU010000260.1 GCA_031257375.1 Bifidobacteriaceae bacterium | reverse complement strand
GCCGACGCCTGGCTGGACGACATCGGTCAGATGCCCGCTGACTTGTTCCCGGATCCGTGGACGGGCTCCCTCGGATGATCCTGATCGACACTTCGGTGCTGCTAGCCCTCCCGGCGCTGGAATTGCCGGCGGTCGAGGTCGCGCTGTCCACGATCAGCCTGGCGGAATTGCGGTTCGGCATAGCGGTGGCCGCCACATCGGGCGAACGGGCGTCCCGCATGGCGCGGCTGATGTCGATCGAGCGCCACGCCCCCCAGTGGCTGCCGTTCGACGCCGCCGCGGCCGAGGGCTACGGGACCGTGGCGGCGGCCATCTGGCGTCAACGCCCGGCGCACGCGCGCTCCAAAGACGCCATGCTGGCCGGTCACGCCTACGCCTTGGGCGCCGGCATCGCCACTCTCAACCCCCGCGACTTCGATTTGGTGGCCCATCTGGTCCCGATCACGCGGCTGGGCGGGTCGGCCGCGTAGCGGCCGGGGTCAGGGAGTCGGCGCCGCCAGCAGGGCCGGGAGTTCGTCAATCACCAAGTCGGCCCCGGCGGCGGCGAGGGCGGCGCGGCCGACCCCCCGGTCCAGGCCGACCACCAGGCCGAAGCCCCCGGCCCGGCCGGCCTCGACGCCGGAGATGGCGTCCTCGACCACGGCCGCTTCGGCGGGGTCGCAGCCCAGATGGGCGGCGGCGTAGACGAAGGTCTCGGGCGATGGCTTCCCGGCCAGGCGCTGGCGGGCGGCCAGGACGCCGTCGACCACCAATTCGAAGCGGTCCAGCAGCCCGGCGGCCGCCAGCACCGGCACGGCGTTCTTGGACGAGGACACCACCCCCAGGCGGCGGCCGGCCCCGGCCAGCGCGTCCAGGACGGCGGCCGTGCCGGGGTAGGGCGCCACGCCGCCCTCGGCCAGCAGCCGGGAGAACTCGGCGTTCTTGGCGTTGCCGAGCGCGCCCACGGTGGCCCGGCCGGGCGGGTCCGAGATCGACCCGAAGGCCAGTCTGAGGCCGCGCGACTCGAGCAGGGAGGCCACCCCCTCGAAGCGGGGCTTGCCGTCGATGTGGCGGAAATAGTCGTCCTGGCTGTACGGCGGCACCGCCCCGCGCCCGGCCAGGAACGGCCCCATGGTGGCGGCCCAGGCTTGGCGGTGCAGGTCGGCGGTCGGCGTCAGCACCCCGTCCAAGTCGAACAGGAAAGCCTTGATCGACGGCCAGAGCCCGTCCCCGCCAGCCTCGCGAACCACGGCCCGCCCTGATTCCACCCGGTCACTCGACACGCGACACCGTCCCGCCGTGGCTGGCCAGCGGCAGGCGCAGGAAACGCCAGCCGCCCGGCTCGGGAACCGAGTCAGGGTCGGTGGTCAGCACCAGCACGGCCGGCCCGGCCCCGGAGATGTAGGCGGCGTGGCCGGCCGCCCGCAATTGGGCCACCATCTCGCCGGTGGCGGGCATCATCTGAGCCCGGTAGGGCTGGTGCAACCGGTCCTCGGTCGCCTCCAGGAGCAGCGACGGGTCGGCCGTCAGGGCGTGCACCAGCAAGGCCGCGCGCCCCAGGTTGAACCGGGCGTCCACATGCGGCACCCGCGTCGGCAACGCCTTGCGGGCGATCGCCGTCGCCATCTCGGCGTCAGGGATCAGCGCCACGGCCGAGATCGCCGGGTCGATCTGCAATTGGGCCACCCGCGCCCGCTTGCCCGTCATCCAGGCGACGGTCGCGCCGCCGAAGACGACCGGCGCGGCGTTGTCGGGATGGCCCTCGAACTCGGTCGTCAGCTGGAAGACCCGACCGGCGTTGAGGACCGAGGGGTTGGCGATCAGCCCGCGCACGATCAGCGCCCCGGCCGCCTCGGCCGCCGCCGAGGACCCCAGCCCCTTGCCCCGGGGGATGCGGTTGAAGCAGTTCAGCTCCAGGTTGACCGGCGGCGCCCCGACCCGTTCGAGGGCGCGCTGGGCCGACTCCAACACCAGGCTGGGCCGCCCGGCCGCGACGTGCCCCAGGTCCTCGCCGCGCGACACCACCCGCGACGGCCCGGTCACGGCCTTGGCCTCGATCTCGTCCCAGAGGTCGAAGGCCAGCCCCATCGAGTCGAACCCCGGCCCCAAGTTGGCGCTCGAGGCCGGCACTGACACCACCACGTGATCGGCTGCGAATCGCACCGGCTACTCCCCCTCGACCCTGATCGCGCCGGCGACCTGGGCCACCGCGTCCAAACCGGCCAGCGCCCCGACGGTCGCCTGCAGCGCCCCCTCGGCCGCCTGGTGGGTCACCACCGTCAGATCGGCCAGGCCGGCGCCGTGCGAGCCCGGCGTCTGCCGGACCGCCTCGATCGAGACGCCGTGGCCGGCGATGACCTCCGCGACCGCCGCCAGCACGCCCGGCTCGTCGCGCACCACCAACCTGATCTGCAGCCGGGTCAGGGCCTCGGCCACGGGCAGGGCCGGCAGCGACAGGTAGGTCGACTCGCCCGGCCCCAGCGTGCCGCCGACTTTGTGGCGGGCCACCGTCACGATGTCGCCGACCACCGCCGATGCCGTCGGCAGACCCCCAGCCCCCCGGCCGTAGAACATCAGCTCGCCCGCCGCCTCGGCCTCGACGTAGACGGCGTTGAAGGCCCCCCGGACGGCCGCCAGCGGGTGCGCGAGGGGCACCAGGGCCGGGTGCACCCGCGCGATCACGCCGCGCGACTCCCGCCGCTCGACGATCGCCAGCAGTTTGATGACGTGGCCGGTGGCGCGGGCGGCGGCGACGTCGGCGGCGGTGACGGCGCCGATGCCCTGGCGGTAGACCCCGGCGGCCGGGATGCGGGTGTGGAAGGCCAAGGAGGCCAAGATGGCGGCTTTGGCGGCGGCATCGTGACCGTCGACGTCGGCGCTCGGGTCGGCCTCGGCGTAACCCAACTTCTGGGCCTGGCGGACGGCGGCGGCCAAGTCCAGGCCGTTCGACGTCATCTGGTCGAGGACGTAGTTGGTGGTGCCGTTGACAATCCCGAGGACGCGGGTGACGGTGTCGCCGGCCAGCGACTCGCGCAAGGGGCGCAGGATCGGGATGGCGCCCGCGACGGCGGCCTCGAAGTAGAGGTCCACCCCGGCCCGGCGGGCGGCCTCGTACAACTCCGGCCCGTGGGCGGCCAGCAGGGCCTTGTTGGCGGTCACCACCGAGGCGCCGGCGGCGAAGGCGGCCAGGATGGCGCCGCGGGCCGGCTCGATCCCGCCGATCAACTCCACCACCACGTCCGCCCGCCCGGCCAGCCCGATCGCGTCATCGGTCAGCAAGGCCCGGTCCAAGCCGGCCGGACGCGGCCGGGCGGCCGGGTCCTTGACCGCCACGCCGACCAGTTCGAGCGGCGCGCCGACCCGGCAAGCCAAGTCGCCCGCCGATTCGGCGAGCAGCCGGACGACTTCGCCGCCAACCGTGCCCAGGCCCAGGACGGCCACCTTGACGGGCGCGGCCGGGGGTGCGGGGGCGGCCGGTCGGCCCCGCCCGGCCAAGGCGGCTGGATCGGCTGGGTCGGCCGGCCCGACCGGATCGCTGGGGGCGGCTGCTTGGCTCACGTGGACTCCTTGGTGCTTGTCAGTTCTTGGGTTTTTGGCCCAGTTAAGAGTAGAGGTCCCGCGCCAGCAGGTCGTCCAAGGACTCGCGCCGCAGGAGCACGGCCAGCAAGCCGTCCTTGACGGCCACGACCGGCGGGCGGGCGATCGAGTTGTAGTTCGAGGCCATCGAGTGGCAGTAGGCGCCCGTCACCGGCACGGCCAGCAGGTCCCCGGCGGCGATGTCGGCGGGGAGGTACTCGTCCATGACCACGATGTCGCCCGCCTCGCAGTGTTTGCCGACCACCCGTGCCAGCCTGGGCGGGGCCGCCGAGCGGCGCGAGGCCAGGGTGGCGGAGTAGTCGGCCCCGTACAGGGCGGTCCGGATGTTGTCGCTCATGCCGCCGTCGATCGAGACGTAGAGCCTGGTGAAGCCGCCGTCGAGGGTGACCGGCTTGACCCCGCCGACGGTGTAAAGGGTGATCCCGGCCGGCCCGGCGATGGCCCGGCCCGGCTCGACGGTGACGTGCGGCACGGCGATCTGCTCGGCCCGGCACTCGCGTTCCAGGTGGGCGGCCACCCCGGCGGCGATCTGGGCCGGGTCGAGCGGGTCGTGGCCGGTGGTGTAGGCGACGCCGAAGCCGCCGCCCAGGCCCAGCTCCGCCAATTGGAGGCCGTGCTCGCGCTCGACTGCGGCGGTCAAGGCCGCCATCCGCCGGATGGCCTGGCCGAAGGCGTGGGTGTCGAAGATCTGCGAGCCGATGTGGGTGTGCAGGCCGCGCAGTTGGAGGCGGCCGTGCCCGAGGACCCGGCGGACGCCCTCGGCGACCGAGCCGTCGGCCGCCGACAGGCCGAACTTCTGATCCTCGTGCGCGGTTTGGATGAACTCGTGGGTGTGGGCCTCGATCCCGATCGAGCAGCGCAGCATGACCTGCGGGCGGCGGTCGTGGGCCTGGGCCAGGCGGGCGATCTGGTCGATCTCGCCCAGCGAGTCGATCACGATCAGGTCCACGCCCACCGCCATCGCCCGGACCAATTCGGCATCGGACTTGTTCGAGCCGTGGAAGGTGATCGCCTCCGGCGCGATCCCGCCGCGCAGCACGATCTCCAACTCGTTGCCGGTGCAGACGTCCACAGCCAGCCCGTCCTCGGCCAGCCAGCCCGCGATCCCGACCGTGATCAGGGCCTTGGCCGCGTAGTGGACGCGGGCGCCGGCCAGATGGGCGAAGGCCCGCTCGAACTGGTCCGCGAAATCGGCCGCCCGGGCGCGGAAATCGGCCTCGTCGATGACGTAGGCGGGCGTGCCGACCTGGGCCGCGACCTCGGTGGCGGCCAGGCCGCCGATCCGCAGAACGCCATCGGCGGACTTGTCCGTCCCGGCCGGCCAGATCGGCTGGAGCAGGGCGTTGACGTCACTGGGCACCTCCAGCCAGGCGGGCGGCTGGCCCTGGGCGTGCAGCGATCCGGCCTCGTGGGCGGCCATGTCACATCCTTTCTGGGGCGCTGACCCCGAGCAGGGCCAGGCCGTTGGCGATGACCTGGCCGGTGGCGTCGTTCAGCCACAGGCGGGTCTGGTGGACGGGGCCGACCGGCTCGTCGGCGTAGGGGATGACCCGGCGCTGGTCGTACCACTTGTGATAGGCGCTGGCCAGCGCCTCCAAGTAGCGGGCCAGCCGGTGCGGCTCGCGCAGGGCCGCCGCCGCCGCCACCACTTGCGGGAACTCGGCCAAATGGCCGAGCAGCGCGGCCTCCGAGGGGTGGTCGAGGGTTTCCGGGGCGAAACCGTCCGCCCGCGCCACCTGGGCGGCGGCGGCGTTGCGGTCGACCGAGCGGGTCCGGGCGTGAGCGTACTGGACGTAGTAGACCGGGTTGTCGTTCGACTGGGAGGCCCACAGGTCGAGGTCGATCTCGAGGGAGGAGTCGATTGAGGAGCGCACCAGGGCGTAGCGGGCGGCGTCCACGCCGATCGCCTCGGTCAAGTCCTCCAGGGTCACCACCGTGCCCGCCCGCTTCGACATCTTGACCGGCTGGTGGTCCTTGACCAGGAAGACCAGCTGCCCGATCAGCACTTCGACGCGGGACGGGTCGTCCCCCAGAGCCGCCGCCGCCGCCTTCAGGCGGCCGATGTAGCCGTGGTGGTCGGCGCCGAGCAGGTAGATCGCCCGGTCCGCGCCGCGCTGGCGCTTGTTCTTGAAATAGGCGATGTCGCCGGCGATGTAGGCCGCCTGGCCGTCTGATTTGATCACCACCCGGTCTTTGTCGTCCCCGAAGTCGGTCGACTTCAGCCACCAGGCGCCGTCGCGCCCGTACAGTTGGCCGCTTTGCTTCAGTTGCCCGATGACGTCCGCCACCTGGCCAGAGTCGTGCAGCGACTGCTCGTGGAAGTAGACGTCGAAGTCGACGCCGAAGTCGTGGAGGGCGCGTTTGATCTCCGCGAACATGGCTTCGACGCCTTGGGCGCGGAAATGCTCGAGCTGTTCGTCCTCGGGCCGGTCGAGGACGGCCGGGTCGGCCGCGACGATGGCCTGGGCGAGGTCCTGGATGTATTGGCCGCCGTAGCCGTCGTCCGGGGTCGGCCGCCCGTGGGCGGCCGCCAGCAGCGACTTGGCGAACCGGTCGATCTGGGCGCCGTGGTCGTTGAAGTAATACTCGCGCACCACTTCGGCGCCCTCGGCCTGAAGGGCGCGGGCGATCGAGTCCCCGACCGCCGCCCACCGGGCGCCGGCCAGGTGGACCGGCCCGGTCGGGTTGGCCGAGACGAACTCCAAGTTGACCACTTGGCCGCGCTCGGCCTCGCCCCGGCCGTAATCCGGCCCGGCCTCGACTATCTGCTTGGCCAGGGCGCCGGCGGCGGCCTTCGCCAACCTCAGGTTTATGAAACCGGGCCCGGCGACCTCGGCCTGGGCGACGGCATCGTGCGCCAAAATGTACGGAACTAGAGCGTCCGCGAACTGGCGCGCGCTCAGGCCGGTCGGCTTGGCCAGGCGCAGCGCCACGTTGGTCGACCAGTCGCCGTGCTCGGGCTGGCGGGGGCGTTCGACGGCGACCTGGCTGGGCAGGTCGGCCGGGTCGAGGGGCAGGGCCGCGTCGCGCGCGGCCTGGGCCAAGGCGGCGGCGACCACCTGGGCCAGCTCGGTTGGAGTCACCGGGCAATGGTACTCGGAGCTTGCGGCGGGTGTGCTTGGATGGAGGGATGGCGGGCCAGACCGCGCCGGAGCGCCGGCTTGGATTGATCGGCCAGGTCGCGGAGGACATGCGCGAGCAGATAGTGTCCGGGGCCTGGCCGGTCGGCTCGCGCATCCCGACCGAGCCGGAGCTGGCGGCGGCGGCCGGGACCGGCCGCAACACCGTCCGCGAAGCCGTCCAGGCGCTGGTCCACGCCGGCCTGCTGGAGCGGCGGCAGGGCTCGGGCACCTACGTGACCTCGACCTCCGAGCTGCCGACCGCCATGGAGCGCCAGTTCTCCGGCGCCTCTCAGCGCGATGTGTTGGAGGTCCGCCAGGCCTTGGAGATCGTGGCCGCCTCGCTGGCCGCCCGGCGGCGCGACCCCGCGCAGGTCGAGCGCCTGCGGGCGCGGCTGGCCGCCCGCCGCGCCGCCGTCGAGGGAGGCGACCTGGATCAGATGGTGGAAGCCGACATCGAGCTGCACCGGTTCATCGCCGAGATGACCGCCAACCCGGTCCTGGCCGAGCTCTACTCCACCGTCCTGGGCGCGGTGACCGAGAACATCCGCTTCAACTTCCAGCGCGTCGGCGCCCAGGACGACTCCCACCTGGCCCTGGTCGAGGCCATCGCCGCCGGCGACTCGGCCGGCGCCGCCCGCGAGATCAAGCTGTACCTGGACCAGATGGCGGGGCCTTTGGCCTGATGGCCCTGATACAGTAGGTGCCCGATCCCCGCCCTCGTAGCTCAGGGGATAGAGCGTCCGCCTCCGGAGCGGAAGGTCGCAGGTTCAAATCCTGTCGAGGGCGCAGCTCTTGGAGACGCCGCGGCGGCGAGCTAGTCGGCGTTTTAGCTGGTCAGAGCGCTGCCACCGTCAATCGTGGGTGTAAACTCAGGGCGGTTCTGCCCCAGGTTGGAGACGCTATGAGGGTAAGAGGGTGGGGGCCTCGCCGTAAAGTCACCGGTTGGTGTATTCGTGGACTAGCGGCGGGGCTGGCCCGCCGCGACACCACAGTTATGGGAGGCCCCGATGGT
>JAIROU010000237.1 GCA_031257375.1 Bifidobacteriaceae bacterium | reverse complement strand
TGAGCTGCGGGAGCGTGAGGCGGCTGTCCGGGGGCTTCTCCTCTGCCTTCTTGAGGTAGATGCCGATCTCCCCGACGCCGAGCAGGCGCCGTGCGTTGAGGTGATTCCCCTCGGTGTTTTCGCACTTGGCCGCGAGCCCATCGGGGATCCCTTCGATGCGGCTTGCCCACACCTCGCACTTTGCGAATGGGTCTCCCTTCACGATTGCGCCCCTGACGTCTTCTGCGCCCGCAGCGGGTCGCCTTGGGCGGATACTCGCTGGTGGACGGCGTGCCGATGCGCTTCTGGGACACCGAGGTGGACCTCACCGGCCCGGTCACGGCCTTGCCGAAGCTGCGCCCGGCCGACCTGCTGCTGGTCAACGACCGCGACCTGGCCTACGCCAAGATCCGGCTCGACCCGGCGTCGCTGGAGGCCGCCGCCGAGGGGGTGGCCCGGCTGGCGGACCCGCTGGCCCGCTCGGTCATCTGGGGGATCTGGTGGGACATGACCCGCGACGGCGAGTTGGGCGCGCGGGCCTTCGCGCGGCGGGTCCTGGCCGGGGTCGGCCGCGAGACCATTTCGACCGCCATGCGCCAGCGGCTGGCCGAATTGACGACGGCGCTGGAGTCTTACACCGCCCCGGAGTTCCGCGCCGCCGCCGCCGATGACGCCGCCGCCCGGCTTTGGGCGTTGGCGGTGGACGCGCCGGCCGGCTCGGACGCCCAGTTGCAGATGGTCAAGGCCTTCGCCCGCCATGCCGTCTCCAGCGCCCAACTCGACTTGGTCGACGAACTGGTCACCGGCTCGCGCTCGCTCGACGGCCTGGCCATGGACGTGGACCTGACCTGGGAGTTGCTGCTGGCCCTGGTGGTCGGCGGGCGGGCGGACGAGTCGCGGATCGACCGCCAACTGGCGGCCGACCACACTTTGTCCGGCTTGGAGCAGGCGGCCATGCTGCGAGCCGCCCTGCCGACGCCTCAGGCCAAGGCGGCGGCCTGGCTGCGGGCGGTCGAGGACCCGGCCACGCCGAACGCCACCCGCCGCGCCGTGATCGCCGGTTGGGGCCGGGTGCGGGACGCATCCCTGCTGGCGCCGTTCGTGGAGCCGTATTTCGCCTCGCTGACGCGCATCTGGCGCGACCGCTCGCCGGAGACGGCCTCGTCTGTGGTCCAGGGGCTTTACCCCTGGCAAGTGGCCGATTCGGCGGGGGCCGGGGGGGTCGACGTGCTCGGCGCGACCGATCGCTTCCTGGCCGAATTGGGCGGGTCCACCCCGCCGCTGCGCCGCCTGGTCGAGGAAGGCCGGGCGTCGGTGGCGCGGGCGCTGGCGGCCCAGCGGGCCGACCGCGGCGAGCCCGCCGACCGCGGCGAGCCCGCCGACCGGGGGTGAGCCGGGCTGCGGGCGGGCGGGTTCGCGCGGGCGGGCGGGTCTAGCCTGAAGGGATGACTTTTCTGACCACGCCCGCGTTCGCCGAGTCCTGGCCCGGATGGGCGCAGTTCCTGATCGGGGCGCCGCTGCGCATCGTCATCATCCTGGCGGCGGCCTGGCTCGTGTTGGTCGTCTCGCACGCCGTCATCCGCCGTGTCACCGCCCGGATCGCCAAGCGGCCCGGCCGGATGCCCGCCGGCGGGCGGGCGGTCCTCGGCGACCCGACCGTCCCGCCCGTCCCGCCCGAGCACAGCGCCGCCCGGCGCGAGTCCCGGTTCTTGACGCTCGGCTCGGTCTTGCGCTCGGCCGCCACCGTGACCGTCTGGGTGCTGGCCATCTGCCTGGTCCTGGAAACCCTCGGCGTCAACCCGGGCCTGATCATAACCTCGGTCGGGGTGGCCGGGCTGGGGCTCGGCCTGGGGGCGCAGGGGCTGGTCAAAGACCTGCTGGCGGGCGTGCTGATCCTGACCGAGGACCAATACGGCCTGGGCGACGTGATCGACGCCGGGCCGGCCACCGGCGTGGTCGAGGCCATGAGCCTGCGCATCACCACCCTGCGCGACGAGAACGGCGTAACTTGGTACATCCCCAACGGCTCAGTCACCCGGATCGGCAACAAGTCCCACTGAAGCCCCCCGGCGCCGGGAGGCCGGTGGCGGCTACGGGTGCGCGCTCGCGGCCAGGGCGGCTCGCTCAGCCTCGATCCTGGCGGCCCAGCTTGGGGCGGCGCCGCCGACGACGACCTGGATCACATGTCCGGAGATGACCACGCCGAGAACCCCGGAGGCGTAAAGCCCGGCCGCGTCGACCAGGGCCGGGTTCACGACCTCAACCCTCAACCGGGTTGGGCAAGCCTCCAGGCGGGCGATGTTGCGCGCGCCGCCTAGGCATTCGAGCGTTCCGGGCGTCAAAGCGACCTGTCTTCTCCACGTCGGGCTGCGTGGCTAGCCGATTAGTTGCGAACGACGTGACGAGGGTAACACGGTCGGCTCGAGGCCCCGTCGTCAATCAGTCGTCAATCACGGCGCAGGCGGCGGTGGGTGACCCGGTGCGGGCGGGCGGCCTCGGCGCCAAGGCGTTCGACCTTGTTGGCCTCGTAGCCGGCGAAGTTGCCCTCGAACCAGAACCAGCGGCTGGGATCCTCCTGGTTGCCCTCGTAGGCCAAGATGTGCGTGGCCACGCGGTCCAAGAACCAGCGGTCATGCGATATCACCACCGCGCAGCCGGGGAAATCGAGCAGGGCGTTCTCCAGCGAGGACAGTGTTTCCACGTCGAGGTCGTTGGTCGGCTCGTCCAGCAGCAGCAGATTCCCGCCCTGTTTGAGGGTCAGGGCCAAGTTGAGGCGGTTGCGCTCCCCTCCCGACAGCACACCGGCCAGTTTCTGCTGGTCCGGGCCTTTGAACCCGAAGGCCGAGAGGTAGGCGCGGGACGGCATCTCGACCTGGCCGACCTTGATGTGGTCCAACCCGTCCGAGACCACCTGCCAGACCGTCTTGTCCGAGTCGATCCCGCCGCGCTGCTGGTCGACGTAGGAGATCTTGACCGTCTCGCCCACCCGCAAGTCCCCGGCGTCTGGCGCCTCCAGGCCGATGATGGTCTTGAACAGGGTCGTCTTGCCGACGCCGTTCGGGCCGATCACGCCGACAATCCCGTTCTTCGGCAAGGAGAAGCTCAGGCCGTCGATCAGCACCCGGTCGTCAAAGCCTTTGCGCAGGTCATTGGCCTCGATCACGACCGAGCCGAGGCGCGGGCCGGGCGGGATCTGGATCTCGTCCAGGTCCAGCCTCCGGGTCCGCTCAGCCTCGGCCGCCATCTCCTCGTAGCGGTCCAGCCGGGCCTTCGACTTCGCTTGGCGGCCCTTGGCGTTCTGGCGCACCCAGGCCAACTCGTCCGCCAGCCGCTTGGCCAGTTTGGCGTCTTTCAGGCCTTGGACTTGGAGGCGCTCTTGTTTCTTCTCCAAATAGACCGAGTAATTCCCCTCATAGGCGTAGGCCCGGCCGCGGTCCAGCTCGAGGATCCATTGGGCCACGTTGTCAAGGAAGTAGCGGTCGTGCGTCACGGCCAGGACGGCGCCGGGGTAGGCCGACAAGTGCTGTTCCAGCCATTGCACCGACTCGGCGTCGAGGTGGTTGGTCGGCTCGTCCAGGAGCAGCAGGTCGGGCTGCTCGAGCAGCAGCTTGCACAGCGCCACCCGGCGGCGCTCGCCGCCGGACAGGACCGACACCGGCGTGTCCGGCGGCGGGCAGCGCAGCGCGTCCATGGCCTGTTCCAGCCGCGCGTCCAGGTCCCAGGCGCCGGCGTGGTCAAGGGCCTCTTGGAGCTCGCCCATCTTGGGCAGCAGGCGGTCGTAATCGGCGTCCGGATCGGCTAGCTCTTGACTGATCTGGTTGAACTGGTCCAGCTTGGCCTTGATCGGCGCGACGCCCTCTTCGACATTGCCGAGGACCGTCTTGGATTCGTCCAGCGGCGGCTCTTGCTGCAGCATGCCGACGGAGAACCCGGCCGTCAAAGTGGCCTCGCCATTTGACGGCTGGTCCAAACCGGCCATGATCTTCAGCACGGACGATTTGCCGGCCCCGTTTGGGCCGACCACGCCGATCTTGGCCCCAGGGTAGAACGCCAGGGTGACGTCGTCCAAGATGACCTTGTCGCCGTGGGCCTTGCGGGCGCGCTTCATTACGTAGATGAACTCAGGCACCGCACAAGGCTACCGGCGCGCGGCGGGGCGCGCGCACCGGGGTGGCCGCCCGGGCCGCAGTCCGGGCCGCAGTCCAGCGCGTGGCCGGATCGTGGCCGGGGTGGGCTGGGTCACACCGCCGCGCCGACCTTTGCTCGTTCGGCGGCCAGGGCGGCATCGGCCATGGCGAAGGCCTCGTCGGCGTAGTCGGCGGGGCTGATCGACGCTGCGTCCAAGTCGCCCTCCCCCGCCGCGCCGATGGGCGCAGGCTGGCGGCCGGCAAGGCCGTCGAGCGCTGGGGAGGTGGCCGGGTCGGCTGGCGGCTGGCCGACCGTCGCGGCGTAGCCGTTCTCGGCGGCGGGTCGGGGGCCGCCATCGGCGCCGCCCGCGGCCAAGACCGGCGCGTCGGCCGCGCGGCGGGTCCAGTTGGCCTTGCCCCAGCGCAAGTTCGGCCCCACCGCCCGGGCCGCGATCTGCATCGACGCCCGATCCTTGCCGTCCTTGTCGGTCCAATAGTGCTGGGACAAGCGGCCGGCGACAATCACGGCATCGCCGTTCTTGACCGACAGCAAAACGTTCTCAGCCAGGTCCTTCTGGCTGACCTTGACGTCGAACCAGGTGGTCGGGGCGTCGCGGCGCTCGCCCTGGGCATCCCACCACCAAGCGGTCGAACCGATCCGGAAAACCACCCAGCTCGCGTCCTCGCGTCCGTATTTCTGCGGCGACCGGGCCACCCAGCCCTCGACCGTCAGCGTGATCTCATTGTTCATCTGCATGCGCTCCTTGAAAGGTTGATCGTCGCGGCCGAGGCCGCGCTGGCGAAGGCGTCCGCCGGCGGCGAAGCCATCAAGAAGATGGTCCACCCAGGGGCGGTCAACGGCGCGCGAGAAAAAGAAAACCTGTGGATAACGGTCGGGCGCCTGGTCGGAGCGGGTGGTCGCGGCGTGCACCGCCGCGCCGGGCGGCCGTTCTTCCCCACCGTGCCAGGCGGCCGCCCGTCGAGTCGGAGCAAACCCTGGGTCGGTCCCTTGGCCATGACGAGGGGCGTGTCACCAGGTTTGAGACAAAACGTCCGTCCCCTGGTTCGGCGCCTGGTTCGGCGCCTGGTTTGGCGCCCGGTTTGGCGCGGGTTTAGCGCGGGTTTGGCGGGGGCTGACCGAGGCCTGGGGGCGTGGCGGTCGCCAGTTCGGCCAGGGCCATGACCTCTAGGATCATCTCGGCCAGGTGGTCGCGGTCCTCCAGGACCAGTTTGGTCGGGCGGGCGACGGTCAGCTCGACCACCGAGGCGATGGCCGCGCGAACCTGGGCCTCGAGGTCGGCGCGGCGCCGGCGCTCGATCTGGGCGCCCCGGAACAGCCGCGCCCAGAAGCCGCCGGGCGGCGGGACTTCGACCGCGCCGAGGACCGCGCCGAGACGTGCCTGGATGTTCTGGGCGGAGGCCAAGGCGTAGGTCGCGGCCAAGGCCCACAGGTCCGGCAAGGCGTGGGCGGCGGCCGCCGCCCACGCGCTGGCGGCCTGGCGGATCTGGCCGACCTCGGGCAGCTTCGGCGGGGCCACCCCTTGAGCGCCGATGGCGGCCCCCATGAGCGATTGGACCAGGTCGGCGGTGGCCCGGCCCAACCAGCCGGGCTCGGCCTCGCGGCCCACCGCCACCCGGCCGTCAGGCCCGGTCAACTGGCTGGCCTCGGCCAGTTGGCGGGCGGCGGAGGCCAAGTCGGCCGCCGTCCGGCTCATCGCCATGGTCCGCCGGGCCGTCCGCTCCATCAGGGCCGCCCGCAGCCCGTCCACGCCCGCCCCGGTCTTGGCCGAGGTCAAGACGACGACCGGATCGGTCAACCCGCCCTCGACCACCAACGCGGTCAAAGCCTGGGCGATGGCTTCGGCATCGGCCTCGGCAACCGTGTCGATCTGGTTCAGCACGACGATGGCGGACCGGCCGGGGTGGGCCTTGGCGGCCGGCACGAAGCGCTCGTGCAGGGCCGGGTCGGCGTACTTCTGCGGGTCGGTCACCCAGACCACGACATCGGCCAGCGGCAGGGCGCGGTCCGCGATCGACCGGTTGGCTTGGCTGCCCGAGTCGTAGTCCGGCAGGTCCAGCAGGATCATGCCGCGCAACTCCCCGATGTGCGACTCCAGCACCGAGTCGCGTTTGATCCACGAGCCGCGCTCGACCCCGAGCCAGTCCAGCAGTTCCTCGGCGCCGGTCCCCCAGACGCAGGCGGTGGCCTGGCGGGTGGTCGGCCGGACCAGGCCGACCTCCGCGAAGGCCATCTCCGCGACGGCGTTGAACAGGGACGACTTGCCTGAGCCGGTCCCGCCGGACAGGGCCACAATGGTGTGGTCGACCCCTCGGTCCAGGCGTTGGGACAGCAGTTCGGCGGTCGCGGCGGTGTCCGGCCCTGCGGACTCCCCGAGCCGCGCCGCCCGTAGCTGGTCGGCCGCCCGCAGCCGTTCGATGCCCCGCCGCAGGCCGTCAACTTGTTGGTCCGTCATCAGTCCACCTTCTTGGCCGCGTGGGCCAGTCGGTCAGCCGCCCAAGCCAGGGTGTCCGATGCCGTCCGGTCGACTTCCGCCGCCGTGTCGGCAAACACCGCCAAGACCAGGCGGACGGCCCCGGCGCGCGCCTCGCGCAGGGCCTCGAGGGCGTCCGCCTGGACGGCCGCCGTCTGATCCCCGCCCAGCAGTTGGCCGAGCAGGCCGGCCGGCCCCTCGGCCCCGAGCGCTGCCGCCTGGATGAGGCTCGCGAAACCCGCCCGCCCCAGCGCGGCGGCCGCCGCCCGGGTCGCCGGGTGGTCACGTTTGCGCAGGCGGGCGGCCAGACCCTCGACCCAGAGCCCATAGCCGGCGCTGCCCGTCAAATCGTCGGCCAAGGCGGCGTCGGCCAAACCTTGTTGCTCCAACAAGGCCCGGCTGCCATCGGGCACGTCCGCCCCCTGCCACAGCGCCACCATGCCGGTCCGAGCGTCGGCCATGACGGCGCGGAAAGCCGGGGCGACGGCATCGGACACCGCCCGGCCGATCGCCGCCAAAGCCTTGGTGCGGCGCCGGCGCTGGTCCTCGTCGCCGTCCTGGGCCAGGTCGATGCTGGCGAGGGGGCCGTCCGGGCCGATCTGGTCGAGCCAAGCCTCGGCCAGGGCCTGGCCCACCGGGCCTGGGGTGAAGTCGGCGGCGGCCTCGGCGGCCTGGGCCAGCCTCGCCTCGGTGGCCGCCCGCAGCAGGTCGACCGAGGCCTGGTGGACGGCTTGGGCGGCCGCCAACTCGGCCGCCCCGGCGGCCAACTGGGCCAGCGCGGCGCGCAGGTCGGGGGCGTCGGCGGGCGGCTCCGGAACCGGGAAATGGCCCTCCAGCCAGCGGCGCAGCGGCGCCACCGGGCCGTCCTGCAGAATCTGCGGCCGGCCGGCGACCTCCGGCAGGGCGAACACCGCCACCCGGCCCAGGTCCAGGCGGGCCAGGCGGTCGCGGACGTCCTCCTCGATGACCGGCCAGGCGCCCTCCGGCGCCCGGCCGACCACCAGCGCGACCGGCTCGGGGGCCGGGGAGGGCCGACCGGTCAGGCTTTGCAGCAGGTCCCAGACCAGCGAATCGCCGTAGCGCAGGGCCGAGGTCACCGTCACCCAAGCCGACACCGGCACGTCCGGCTGGGCCTGGAGCGGATCGTTGCCGATCGCGATGGGGTCCCCGCAGTCGAGGATCGCCCAGGTCGGCGGGGCTTGCGGGACCGTCAAGACCTCGGCGGCGGCGCGGACCGGGTGCTCGCCTTGGAGGGCGATGGTGTCGGGGTGGGCCAGCAGGAGCGGCCGTTTGGTGGTGGGCCGAAGGGCGCCGGTGGCGGAGCGGGCGGCCCCGATCAGAGAGTTGGCCAGGACCGATTTGCCGACGCCGGTCGGGCCGACCAGCGCGATCAAGACCGGCTGGCCGGCGGCCCGGAGCGCCGGTGCGATGTTCTGGTCGATTTCGCGGGCCAGACCGGTCCGCTTCGATTCGGCTTCGAGCGAGGCCGGGGCCGGGAATGGGAACTCGACGCCGTCGAGGGCCTCTCGCAGAGCGTCAACCAACTCGCGCGACGTGCGGGCGGCGGATGGGCTTCGCATATTACATACTTTCTTACGTCTAAACCGTTTAGACAAACTGGGCGTCGGAGGTTGTCTCGGGATATAGACGGGCGGGTCCATATCCTGAACGTCTTCGGGGGCTGACGACATCGTAAAGCGTAACCTGTCGGCGCGGTGGGGTTCAATGGCGCGGCGGGGCGGGCAGGGCCGCGCCGACGTTCGACGCGGCGTTCGACGCGGCGTTTGGCCGAGTGCGCCGAACCCGCTCGAACTGGGCCGAATTGGCGCCACGGCCCGCCCGACCCAGAGACCAGGTCCGCGTCAAATTCAGAAAACGGCGTTTGACCTACGCTGACAGCGCCCCCGAGAGGACTCGAACCTCCGGCCGGCTGCTTAGAAGGCAGTTGCTCTATCCACTGAGCTACGGGGGCTGGGACTCACCAGCCTACGCCGCCAGGGACGAGGACACGAAAAGGCGACGACGCAAATGCGACCAAAGATGGCGACATCGATAAGGGGTGTGGCGCCGACACCAAGGGCGCGTGTTGTTTCGGCGCGAACCGTCGGTCGCAGGGTTCGCCGAGCGGCCGCGCGGGCGGCATCGGGCGGCCTCGGGCGATGCGGGGCGGTCCGGTCCCGGGCTGCGGGCGTGGCCGGGCGGGCGTCATCGGACATGCCGGGACGGGCGGCGGTTCGGCGGTTCGGCGGCACCGGACGGTTGGGGCCGGCTCAGGGCAGGCGCGCGGGCGGGGCGCCGGAGGGGCGCGCGGGGGCGGCCGGGGCGGGTAGGCTGGCTCGGTGAGCGTTCCGGAACACGGCGTGGCCGACCCGATTGTGTGGGCAGATTGCGAGATGACGGGGCTCGACCTGGGCAGGGACGCCCTGATTGAGATCGCCGTGGTGGTGACGGACTCCGAGTTGAACCCGCTCGGGCAGGGAATCGACATCGTGATCAAGCCGCCGGCGGCGGCGCTCGACCAGATGGGCGACTTTGTGCGCCAGATGCACACCGCCTCGGGCCTCCTCGACCTGCTGCCCGGCGGGGTCACCCTGGCAGAGGCCGAGGCCCAGGTCATGACCTACGTGCGCGAGCACGCGCCGCAGGAGGGCAAGGCCCCGCTGGCCGGGAACTCGGTCAGCACCGATCGCGGCTTCATCGACCGCGACCTGCCCGGGCTGGGCGGCTACCTGCATTATCGGAACATCGACGTGTCATCGGTCAAGGAACTGGCCCGCCGCTGGTATCCCCGCCTCTACTTCGCCGCGCCGGAGAAACTGGGCGCCCACCGGGCCTTGACCGACATCCACGACTCGATCGACGAGTTGCGCTATTACCGCGCCATGATGTTCGTGGCCGACCCCGGCCCGGATTCGGACACGGCCCGCGCCGCCGCCCTGGCGGTCCAGGAGTCGAGCGCGCGCGGCCGACCCGCGGGGGGCTGAGGTCGGGGCTGAGGTCGGGGGGCGGGGGCTCGGGCTTGTCCGGCGCGGTTGGGCGCGGGTGGGCGCGGGTGGTTGGGCGCGCCGGGCGGGGCTGGGGCTGGGGCGGTTTCGGCGGCATCGGGGGCGTGTTCTGGCTTTGTCCGATGCCGTGTGGCCGGTCTGGCGCGGCGCGCGGACGGGTCGACTGGGGGCGTGCGCGGTCCGACCCGGAGGTTGGGCGCATCCCGCGGACCGGGTTTGAGGTAGGATTCTGCGCGTCCTTGCCGCTGGTCCGCCGACGCGCGGCGGCACGGCATGGTGGCTATAGCTCAGTTGGTAGAGCACCAGATTGTGGTTCTGGGGGTCGCCGGTTCAAGCCCGGTTAGCCACCCCTTTTCGGTCATGTGAGAACGCGCTCCAAGTTGAACCGGGGTCAGGATTGGCCCGGTTTCGTCTGAGTTGGCTGGGTCGATGTGCGCCTGGGCGCGTTCTATGGTGTCCGGGTCGAAGAAGTGGCCGTAGGGGTCTTCGAGGTCGGCGCGGATCGACACTCCGTCTTCGCCTTCGGGGGCTGGGATGAGTTCTTCGATGAAGAGTTTGCGGAAGAAGCACTGGTTGAACAACCGGCGCACCGGCGCGTCCGCGCGGAGGTACATCTCGTGTGGTTTCGC
>JAIROU010000186.1 GCA_031257375.1 Bifidobacteriaceae bacterium | reverse complement strand
GGGGCGGCCCCGGCGGCATCGGGCGCGGGCGGGGCCGGGGCGGGCGACCGGCCGATCTGGCTGGACCCGGCCGACGTGCCGACCTGCAACGACTGCGGCACCTGCTACCAAGAACTGCCGCAGCTGTTCGAGAAGACCACCATGGTGGTCGACGGCCAGGCCAAGGTCGTCGCCCAGATGATCGACGGCGCCCTGGACGGCCTCGAAGTGACCCCGGAACTGGTCAAACGGATGGCCCGCGTGAAGGCCAACTGCGACGCGGAGATCATCAAGTGACCAGCCACGTGGCCGAGTGGGCCAACGCCAAGGCCGGGCTGGACGCCTCGCTGAGCGCGCTCAAGCGGCTCGAGGCGACCCCCGAAGTGACCTCTTTCAACGGCCAGTTGAAAGTCTTGGAGCGGCGCTTGGCCGCCCAGCCCAGGCTGTTCCGGGACCTGTTCATAACCGACGGCGTGGCGGCGGTCGCCCAGCAGTTCCAGGGCTCGGAGCTGTCCGAGGAGTTCACCCGGCGGCTGTGGGCCATCCTCCAGCGCGAGGACGACACCTCGACCCTGGTCATGCGCTTCATCTGGAACCTGCCGGTGGGCAAGAAGCGGATGTTCATCCGGGCGCTGGACGAGCATCTGTCCGGCGACTACCCGATGTTCGCCGGGCTCTCCCAGGACTGGCCGGCCGGCAACGGGATCGAGCCCTATATCCGCCCGGCCGAGGCCCGCTCGGCCGACTTCGAACTGGTCAACAAGGGCTATCTGGGCTACATGGACCTGGGCCTGACCAGGCGCGACGTCGACCTGCTGGTCTGGTTGGAGGCGATCCGCGACAAGCAGTGCGCCGAGGCGCCCTGCGAACTGGGCAAATTCTTGGAGGAGCACAGCGGGCCGATCGGCGGCTGCCCGGTCCGCATCCACATTCCTCAGATGTTCGAGTTGATCGGCCGGGGGCAGTTCGGCGAGGCCCTGGCCATGCTCGAGAAGGCCAACCCGCTGCCCAATGTGACCGGCCGGGTCTGCCCCCAAGAACTCCAATGCCAGGGCGTCTGCCTGCACAAGCACCCGATGTCGATCGGCCAGTTGGAGTGGTTCTTGCCGGAGCGGGACAAACTGGTCGACCCGGACGCCTCGGCCCGGCGCTTCGCCGGCCGGCCCGACCCCTGGCAGGCCGCGGTCCGCCCGCCTGTCGCAGTGGTCGGCTCCGGCCCGTCCGGACTGATCAGCGCCTACCTGCTGGCGGTCGAGGGTTTCCCGGTGACGGTCTTCGAGGCCTTCCACGAACTCGGCGGGGTGCTGCGCTACGGCATCCCCGAGTTCCGGTTGCCGAACCAGCTGATCGATGACGTGGTGGCCAAGATCCGGTTGCTCGGCGGCCGGTTCGTGACCAACTTCGTGGTCGGCAAGACCGCCACCCTGGCCGAGCTTCAAGCGGCCGGCTTCTGGAAGATCTTCGTCGGCACCGGGGCCGGGCTGCCCCGCTTCATGGGCGTGCCCGGCGAGCATCTGCTGGGCGTCATGTCCGCCAACGAGTTCTTGACCCGCGTCAACTTGATGCAGGCCCATTTGGAAGGGGCCGAGACGCCGCTGCCGCTGGTCCTGGGCCGCGATGTGATGGTGATCGGCGGCGGCAACACGGCTATGGACGCCGCCCGCACGGCCAAGCGCCTGGGCGGCAATGTGACCATTGTCTATCGGCGCACCAAGACCGAGATGCCGGCCCGCGTCGAGGAGTTGGAGCACGCCCTCGAGGAGCGGATCAACCTGGCCGTGTTGAGGGCCCCCTCGGAGTTCCTGGGCGACCCGGAGACCGGCTTCGTCACCAGCGCCCTGGTCGACATCATGGAGTTGGGCTCGCCGGACGAATCCGGCCGCCGCCGCCCGGTCAAGACCGGCCGCACCGAGACCATGGCGGTGGACCTGGCCATCATGGCCCTGGGCAACTCGGCCAACCCGATCATCAAAGACTCCGAGCCCCGGCTGGGCGTCTCGCGCTGGGGCACCATCGAACTGGACGGCTCCGGCAGCCAGCAGACCACGCTGGCCGGGATCTTCACCGGCGGCGACGCCGCCCGCGGCGGTTCGACCGCCATCATGGCGGCCGGCGACGGCCAATCGGCCGCCCGGCAAATCCTGGCCCTGGCCGATTCTGGCGACCTCGGCGGCGCGGGCGGCATCGGCGGCGCCGACACCCTGGGCGGCCCCGGCGCCTCTGGCGGCGCGGGCGGCATCGGCGGCGCGGGCGGGCTGGCCGAAACTGACGTGGCCGGGCTGGTGGCCAAGGCGCTGGCCTACACCGAGGCGGCGGCATCGGCGGCCGTGATAGTGGCCAAGCGGTCGCTGTCGCCCGGCATCGAGGAGTTCGAGGTCCGGGCGCCGGCCGTGGCGGCGGCGGCCCGGGCCGGGCAGTTCGTGCGCGTCCTGCCCTGGGCGGGCGGCGAGCTGATCCCGCTGACCCTGGCCGACTGGGACGTGGCCCGGGGCACCGTCACCCTGGTGGTCCAAGACGTCGGCGCCTCCTCCCACCGGATCAACCAACTGTCGGTCGGCGACGCCTTCGCCGGCATCGCCGGACCGTTGGGGCGGCCGTCTGACCTGCATAAGTACGGTTCCGACCAGACGGTCGCGTTCACCGCCGGCGGGCTCGGCCTGCCGCCGGTCTACCCGATCATGCGCGAACACCTGCGGCTCGGCAACCACGTCACCCTGATCTCCGGCTTCCGCTCGGCCGACCTGATGTTCTGGGACCGGGACGACGAGCGGGTCGGCCGCCTCCAGGCCGAGTTCGGCCCGCAGTTGGACGTGATCTACGCCACCAACGACGGCTCCTTCGGGGTCAAGGGCTTCGTCACCACCCCGCTGGCCGAACTGCTCGAGGCCGAGCGGGCCGGGACCGCCGCCCGCCGCGTGGCCGAAGTCGTCGCCATCGGCCCGCCCCTGATGATGCGCGCCGTCTCCGACCTGACCAAGCCCTACGGCACGCCGACCGTGGCGTCGCTGAACTCGATCATGGTCGACGCCACCGGCATGTGCGGCGCCTGCATGGTCCCGGTCCTGATCGACGGCAAACTGGTCCGCAAACACGCCTGCATCGACGGCCCCGAGATCGACGCCCACCTGATCGACTGGGACAAGTTCCTCCCCCGCTTCAAACTCTTCAAAACCCAAGAAGCCGCCGCCAACGCCCGCATCGGCCGCTAAACCTGGGGACGGTCCTTTCGTCTCAAACTCGGGGACACACCTTCAGGAGGCCCGACCCGCTCCCCGCCGCGCCCGCCGCCCGCCCCCGGCCTGGCGGACGATGCCGCCGGATGACCTGGGCGGCGGCCGTCCAGTGTTAGTGTGGCTGGGGCCGGGCGCGGGTTCGGCCCGGTGTCCAGCGGCGCCGCCGCCGGGCGCCGGCAGGGGTTTATCAGATAGGTTCAGCGTGGGGTTTGCCGCCACTTTCTTCCATAAGATCACCAACCGGTCGTTCATCCGCCAGGTGGTCCTCTACGGCGTCTTCGGCCTGGTGGCGGCCGGGGCCGACTTCGCGGCCTTCAGGGGCCTGCGCGGCCTTGGCGTCGGGCTGTTCGCCGCCAACGTGGTCAGCGTCAACCTCGGCATCACCGTCAGCTTCCTTAGCAACGCCTTCCTCAACTTTCGGCGCACCGACGCCCTGGCCCGCCGCGCCCTGATCTTCTTCTGCGTCGGCTGGTCCGGGCTCGCCTTGTCCACCCTCATCCTGTGGATCGGGGTGAGCCAACTGGGCGCCGACGAGAACATCGTCAAGATCGTCTCGATCGGCCTGGTCGCCATGTACCAGTTCACGCTCAACAAGCTGGTCACGTTCTCGGCCGGGAGCCGCTCCCGCCAGGCCCGCCAGGCCCGCCAGGCCCGCCCGGCTCGCCCCGCCACGCCGAGGGGGACGGCCTTGTCGCACGATGCCGCAGCCACCGACCCAGCCGAAGTCCCGGCCAGCCCCGGGCCGGCCCCGGCGGCCCCGGCTCCCCCCGTGGCACCGCCCGCCCAGGCGCCATCGGCGGCCCCGCCGGAACCGACGGCCCGGCGCGGCCCGACGGCCCCGGCCGCGGGGGCGGCATCGGCGGCCACTGCGGCCCCGCCGGAACCGACGGCCCGGCGCGGCCCGACGGCATCGGCGGCCGTCCGACCGAGCGCGGCCTGCCCATCCCCCGACAGGAGCGTGAGAATCTGACGATGGGCGATCTGCTCTACGCCGTGGTCCCGGCCTACAACGAGGCGGCCAACATCGAGGCGCTGGTGGACGAATGGGTCCCGGTCATCGCCGCGACCGGGCCGGACGCCCGCCTGGTCGTGATCGATGACGGCTCGAAGGACGCCACCCTGGCCCTGCTCGAATCGCTCCGGGAGCGCCACGGGCCGACCTTGGCGGTCCTGACGAAGCCGAACTCGGGCCATGGGGCGACGCTGCTGCACGGCTACCGCCACGCCCTCGACCAGGGCGCCGACTGGGTCTTCCAGACCGACTCGGACCGCCAGACCGTGCCCGGCGAGTTCCCCGCCTTCTGGAAGGCGCGCGCCACCGCCGACGCGCTGATCGGCTGGCGGCGCGGCCGCCAGGACGGCTTCTCCCGGCTGGTGGTGACCAAGGTGCTGCGGGCCGTGGTCCGCCTGGTCTTCAAGGTCCGCGCCCCGGACGCCAACTGCCCCTTCCGCCTGATGCGGGCCGACGCCCTGGGTCAGGCGCTGGCCGCCATCCCGCCCGACCACAACCTCGCCAACGTGCTGCTCACCGTCCGGCTGATCCAACAGGGCCGGACCGTCCGCTGGCGGCCGGTCACCTTCCGGCCCCGCCAGGCCGGGGTCAACTCGATCAACATCCCCAAGATCATCGGCATCGGCCGCCGCGCCCTGGCCGACTTCTGGGGCCTGCGCCGCCTCCGCCAAAGCTGACACCCCTCGCCCCCCGGGCGGCGCCGCCCCCGCACATGGCGCCTGGCGCCGTGGCTGAGCTTCACTCAGTTTTCGCGGCGGTTTGGCGGGCGATCCCGCCCGGGCCTCCCGCACATGGCGCCTGCCCGCACATGGCGCCTGGCGCCGTGGCTGAGCTTCACTCAGTTTTCGCGCCCGATGCCGCCCTCGGCTCAGCGCTCGGCCTGACAGCACCAAGCCCGGTACCGCCAGAAGCCGGGCGAACTCCCGACGCCCCCTGACGGCATCGGACCGAACACGGCGCCTGGCGCCCTGTTCGGGGCGGTTTTTGAGCGTCACTCAGTTTTCGCGCGGGGCGCTGAGGCGGCACCGGGCGACGGGGGCTCCGGGGCGGGCCGCGGGCGGGGGCGGGCGAACAGCCAGGACCAGGCCGGGCCGGTCAGGGCGAAGATGGCCGGCATGATCAGGTAGCGGTAGCGGGGCTGGACCTCGATGGCCAGGTGGGCCAGGGCGTAGGCGACCACGAACAGGCCCAGGAAGGTGGCCGCGCTCCCCCAGCCGCGCCGCCGGTTGAGCACCACCACACCGGCGGCCGCCAGAAGGACCGCGGGCAGGAACAGCCCGCGCTCGACCAGGACCAGGTGGCGCGCCACCGTGAACCCGCGGCCGTCCGGCACGTCGTAGATGCGCGACCGCGCCAACTGCGGCCAGGCTTGGAAGATGGCGGTGTCGTTGAGCGCCCACAGGTAGCGGGCCTGCCGTTTCAACACCACCGGCCAGTCGCGCGGCAGCTTCCCGAGGTTGGCCCTGAGCATGGAGCGGGCCAGCGCCCGCGCGCCCGGTGGTGGCGCCGGTTGGTCAATGCCGATCGCTTTGGCCGGCCCCGTGGTGGCGCCGCTGGCCGACAGGCCCACCAGCAGCTTCCACTCCGGCAGGTGGTTGCCCACACCGGCCGGGTTGATGCCGCTGGCCTTCACGGCCGCGTCGGCGCCCGCCCCGACCAGGCCGTAAGAGCCGAGGACGACCGCCGCGACGGCCACCGCCAGCACCAGCGGCCGCCAGCCCGCGCCTGGCCGATGCCGCATGATCGCCGCGCCGATCACGGCGGCCAGCAGCGCCGCGCCGACCAGGGGGCCGGCCGGGCGGGCCAGGTTCCCAAGCTGCAGCACGATGCCGCCAAGTGCCGCCAGCGCCCAACCGGTCCCAGCGGCCCGGCCGGGGCCTGCCTGCCCGGTCCCAGCGGCGCGGCCGGTCCCAGCGGCGCGGTCGGCCGCCATCACCGCCCAGTACGCCCCGAGGTAGAGCAAAAACGTCGACAGATGATCGTTGGTCAAGACGTTGGCCAGCAGATACGGCCCCGGGTAGGCCAAGTACAGCAAGCTGGCGGCGACTCCGGCCACCGTCGAACCGCTGATCCGCCGGGCCAACTGGTAGACCAGCAGGTTCGAACCGGCCATGGCCAGGGCGTTGACCACCAGCAGCGGCGCCACAGACCCGCCGAACAGCTTCAGCGTCAGGCCCTCGTAGGCGGCGAAAGGCGTCTGGTAGGCGAAGAAGTACCAGTAAGCCCGGCCGCTGAAGCTGTGGTCGCCGCGACTGATCGACTCGGCGGCCCCAAGCAGGGTCAAGAAGTCCGACTGCTGCTCCGTCGTCCAGGCCAGGGCGAACACCAGCTTCACGGCCAAGAATGCGGTGAACAACAAAACAGGCAAGGCCCACCTCGGCGCCCTCAGCGCCCGCCAGGCCCGCGCCAGCGCCCGGCCGGCCAGCCGCCAGACCAGCCAGCCCGCCCCGCAGGCGGCCGCCGCGCTCAGCCACCACGGCCAGAACCCCAGGTTCCGGCCGCCCGCCGCGGCCACCGCCGCGATTCCCGCCAGGACGCCGAATGACCCGGCGGTCACCGCCCACCGGGTCGCGCGCGCCAACCTCGTCTCGCCCATTGCCCCCCTTGCGACGTCTCCCGCCGGATCAGCCCAGATCAGCCCGGATCAGCCCGAATCAGCCCGGCGGAACTCCCGCCGGTCTCAGGCAGTCTAACCCCGGCGCCGTCCGGCGCCCTCAATCCGGGGCCGGGTTCGGATGGACCCAGGCCGCGCCGATGCCGGCCCAATAGGCTGGGTCAGGTTTTTGTCCGCGGCCCCGCTACCAAGAAAGCCCGCTCAACAGTGTCACTGCCGGTTTGGTCGATGCTCCCCTTCCTGGCCCTGCTGGCCTGCATCGCCGTGCTGCCGCTGATCCCGGCCACAGCTAAGCGCTGGGAAGGCAACGGGTTCAAGGCGATCATCGCCCTGGCCCTCGGCCTGCCGGTCGGGGCGTGGGTCTGGCTGGCCGAGGACCCGCACCTGGTCCAGCACGCCATGTCCGAGTACGCCCAGTTCATCGTCCTGCTGGCGAGCTTGTTCGTGGTCTCGGGCGGCGTCTTCGTGGCCGGCGACCTCAGGGCCACGCCCCGCAACAACACCGTTTTCCTCGCCGTCGGCGCCATCCTGGCCTCGTTCATCGGCACCACCGGCGCCGCCATCCTGCTGATCCGGCCGCTCCTGAACACCAACGCCGAACGGCGCCACAAGGCCCACACCGTCATGTTCGCCATCTTGATCGTGGCCAACTGCGGCGGCCTGCTGACCCCGCTCGGCGATCCGCCCCTGTACGTGGGGCTGATGCGCGGCGTGCCATTCACCTGGACGTTCTCGCTGTTCTGGCCGTGGCTGTTCGTCAACGGCCTGCTCGCCCTGACCTATTACGCCATCGACTGCCGGCAGTACGCCAGGGAGCCGGCCGAGGCCATCGCCGAGGACAACTCGGCCATCACCCCGCTGTCGCTGCACGGCTCGATCAACATCGCCTGGCTGGCCGCGATCATCGCCTCGGTCGCCTTCCTGGGCGAATGGCCGTGGATCAAGGTGGCGGTCCAGGTGGCCGTCGGCGCCCTGTCCCTGCTGACCACCCCCAAGCGGGTCCGCTACACCGACAACGAGTTCACCTGGGGCCCCATCATCGAGGTGGCGGTCTTGTTCGCGGGCATCTTCCTGACCATGATCCCGGCCCTGCAGATCCTCCGCGCCGAGGCCCAC
>JAIROU010000358.1 GCA_031257375.1 Bifidobacteriaceae bacterium | reverse complement strand
CGCTCAGCCGAGCGACGAGCCCACGCCACAGCCCGACGACCCGCCAGCCGCCGGCGCCCCCGTCCCCGCTCAGCCGAGCGACGAGCCCACGCCACAGCCCGACGACCCGCCAGCCGTCGACGCCGCCGGCGCCGAGCCGACCGACCCAGCCCCGGCCGAGTCCCCGCCAGCCGTCGACGCCGCCCCCGCCGAGCCGAGCGACCCAGCCCCGGCCGAGGACGCCTCCGCCGGGCCGCCGCCCGCCAGCCCCGACGCC
Source organism: Bifidobacteriaceae bacterium (assembly GCA_031257375.1). GTDB lineage: Bacteria > Actinomycetota > Actinomycetes > Actinomycetales > WQXJ01 > JAIRTF01. The sequence continues at coordinate 10,656 of JAIROU010000358.1, read as the reverse complement.
ATCGCGGCCACGCCGGACGAACCCACGCCCGAGGCAGAACCGGCCGACGACGCGCCCGCGGCCCCGGCCGACGGCGACTCGCCCACGGCCCCAACGGCGCCAACGGACGGCTCCCCCGCCGGATCCCAACCGGCCGCCGAGGCGCCAGAGGCGGGCGGGGACGCCCCGGCGCCCGATGCCCCGACCGAGGCGCCGCCCGTGGCCGAGGCGGCCGAAACCGCCCCGGCGGGGACGGCGGCATCGGACACGGCTGGCCTGGCGGTCCCCCGTCCGCGGCCGCCGGCGCCCAAGCCGGGGCCGCGGACGGCGCCCCGACCCGGCCCCCGGCCGGGCGCCCCGGTCGCGCCGGTCGGCCCCCCCACCCACGCCGAGGAGGACATCGCCCGCGCCAGCGAGTGGGGGCGGGTCGACCCGGACGGCACCGTCTTCGTCAAGGAGGGCAAGGCCGAGCGGGCCGTGGGGCAGTTCCCGGGGGTCCCGGCGGCGGAGGCCCTGGCGCTCTACGCCAAGCGCTTCTTGGACTTAGAGGCCCAGGTCAAGCTGTTCGAGACGCGCGTCGACGGGTTGACCCAGAAGGACATCGACCAGACTTTGGCGTCGCTCAAACAGGCCCTCAACCAGCCGGCAGCGGTCGGTGACTTGGATGGGCTGCGCGCCCGCTACCGGGCCGCCAAGGCCCGGGCGGCGGCCGTCCGCCAGCGCCTCGAGGCCGAGCGGGCGGCCGCCAAGGCCGAGGCCTTGGCCCAGCGGACGGCACTGGTCGAGCGCGCCGAGGCGATCGCCAACCAGGACTCCGAGCAGATCAACTGGAAGCGGGCGTCGGGCGAGTTGCGCCAGACTCTCGACACTTGGCGCGAGGCGCAGCGCGGCGGCCCGAAGATCGACCGCTCGACCGAGGACGACTTGTGGCGGCGGTTCTCGCAGGCCCGCGCCAACTTCGACCGCAAGCGGCGGGTCTTCTTCGCCGAGTTGGACAAGCGCCAGGGCGCCACCAAACTGGTCAAGGAGAAGATCGTCGAAGACGCCGAAAAGCTCGCGACATCTCAGGATTGGGGCGCCACCGGGCGCGCCTACCGGGAACTGATGGACCGCTGGAAAGCCGCCGGCCGGCTCGCCCGGCGCGACGACGACGCCCTGTGGGAACGCTTCAGAGCCGCCCAAGACCGGTTCTACCGGGCCAGGGACGCCCAGCACGCCGCCAATGACGCCGAGAGGGGCGCCAACCTGGACGCCAAGCTGGTGATCGTGGAGGAGGCCGAGAAGCTGCTGCCGGTCACGGACCTGCGGGCGGCCAGGGCCAAGCTGCGCGAGCTCGAGGAGCGCTGGGACAAGGTCGGCCATGTGCCAAGGCGCGACGAGGACCGGGTCGAAGCCCGCATGAAGGCGGTCGAAGACGCCGTCCGGGGCGAGGAGGAACGCACCTGGCGCAAGTCCAATCCTGAGACGATCGCCCGCGTCGCCTCGATGACCAGCCAACTTGAGGCCGTCATCGAGGGCTTGGAGCGCAAGCTGGTCAAGGTCGAGGCGTCCGGCGACCAGACCGCCATCGCCGCGCTGAAAGAGGACATCGCAGGCCGCAAGCAGATGCTGGCGAACCTGCGCCAATCGGCCGAGCGCGGCTGGGAGTGAGGGCCGCGCCGCTCACAGGTGGTGGCGGCCCGACCCGGTGACGCGGTAGGCGTCGAAGACGCCGTCGACCCGCCGGGTGGCGGCCAGCACTGCGTCCAGGTGCGAAGTGTCCGCAAGCTCGAAGACGAACCGGTTGACGGCCACGCGGTCCCTGGTCGTGGAGACCTCGGCCGAGAGGATGTTGACGTGGGCCTCTGACAGAGCCTTGGTGACATCGGACAGCAGATGATGCCGGTCGAGGGCCTCGACCTGGATCTGCACCAAATATGAGCCCTGGGCGTGGTCGCGCCACTCGACGTCGATTATCCGCTCGGGCGCGTTCTTGCGGGCCTCCTCGATGTTGGCGCAATCGACCCAGTGAACCGACACGCCCGAGCCGCGGGTGACGAAGCCGATGATCGGGTCGCCCGGCAGAGGCGTGCAGCAGCGGGCCAGTTTCACCCAGACGTCGTCCAGGCCGTGCACCACCACGCCCGGGTCGCCGCTGGCCCCGGCCGGGCTAAGCCTTTGCGACACGCCGGGGCGGGAGACCTCGACTATGTCTTCTTCGTTGCCGGCCTCCCCGCCCAGCGACGCGACCAGCTTCTCGACCATCGAGTGAGCCGAGTACCGGCCCTCGCCAACGGCCGCGTAGAGTGCTGACACGTCTTGGAAGCGCAACTCGTTGGCCAGGGCCAACAGCGACTCGTGCGACATCAGGCGCTGGATCGGCAGGTTCTGCTTGCGCATCTCCTTGGCGATCTGGTCCTTGCCCTTCTCGACCGCCTCCTCGCGGCGCTCCTTGGTGAACCACTGCCGGATCTTGTTCCGCGCCCGGGGAGACTTGACGAACACCAGCCAATCGCGGGAGGGTCCCTGGCCGGGCGTCTTCGACGTGAAAATCTCCACAACATCGCCGGTCTGCAGTTCGGTGTCCAAGGCCACCAACCGCGAGTTGACCCGCGACCCGACCGTCCGGTGGCCGACCTCGGTGTGCACGGCGTAGGCGAAGTCGACCGGGGTCGAGCCCGACGGCAGCGCCAACACGTCGCCTTTGGGCGTGAACACGTAAACCTCGGCCCGGCCGATCTCGTAGCGCAGGGAGTCGAGGAACTCGCCCGGGTCCTGGGTCTCGCGCTGCCAGTCGACCAGTTGGCGCAGCCAGTCCATCTCGGTCGGCCCGTTCGCCGCCGAGGCGGCGCCCTCCTTGTACTTCCAGTGCGCGGCGACGCCGTACTCGCTGCGGCGGTGCATGTCGTGGGTGCGGATTTGGATCTCGACCGGTTTGCCGGACGGGCCGATCACCGTGGTGTGGAGCGACTGGTACATGTTGAACTTGGGCCGGGCGATGTAGTCCTTGAACCGCCCCGGCACCGGGTTCCAGCGCGCGTGCACCGCCCCCAGAGCGGCGTAGCAGTCGCGCACCGTGTCGACCAGGATGCGGACCCCGACCAGGTCGTAGATGTCGGCCAGGTCGCGGCCCCGGACGATCATCTTCTGGTAGATCGAGTAATAGTGCTTCGGCCGCCCGGTCACCACGCCCTTGATCTTGCCCGCCCGCAGGTCGGCCTTGACCTGTTCGGCCACCACCCGCAGGTACTCGTCGCGGGCCGGGGCGCGCTCGGCCACCACCCGGACCACTTCTTCGTAGACCCGCGGGTGCAAGGTGGCGAAGGACAGGTCCTCCAACTCCCATTTGATCGTGTTCATGCCCAGCCGGTGGGCCAGCGGCGCATAAATCTCCAGGGTCTCGCGGGCTTTGCGCTCGGCCGACTCGGCCTCGACGTATTTCCACGTCCTGGCGTTGTGCAGGCGGTCGGCCAGTTTGATCAGCAACACCCGGATGTCTTTGGCGGTGGCGATGACCATCTTGCGGACGGTCTCCGATTGGGCGGCCTCGCCGTAGGTGACGGCGTCGAGCTTGGTCACGCCGTCGACCATCTGCGCGATCTCCTCGCCGAATTCGCGCCTCAGTTCGGTCAGCGAGTAGGGCGTGTCCTCGACCGTGTCGTGCAGCAGCGCGGCCGCCAGGGTCGATGGCGTCATCCCAAGTTCGGCCAGGATGGTCGCCACCGCCACCGGATGGGTGATGTACGGCTCGCCGTTCTTGCGCGTCTGCCCCTCGTGGACCCGCTCGGCCACGGCGTAGGCCCGCTCGACCAGTTCCGCCGAGGCCTTCGGGTGGGAGGCGCGCAGCGCCCCCAGCACCGGCTCTAGCGCGGCCGGGGTCGCCTGGTGCGAGCGGAACCCCGGCAACCAGGACAGCGGCCCCGTGTGGGCGCCAGGCTCCACCTGCGTCTTCGGTGCGGTGCTGGCGTCTGGCATCCCCCAATTGTAGAACCGCCCGCCCCCCAGCCCCAGGCATTCCGCCCCGAGCGCATCCCCAAACCCGGGGACGGTCCTTTGGTCTCAAACTTGGGGACAGTCCCTTTGTCATGACAAAGGGACTTGGCCGACCACTTCCTACTGACCGGCCAAGACCGGGCTCAGACCGGGCATTGACACGTGCAGTACGGAGTCAATGTAGCCAAAGCTGGACTTGTGCACCATTACGCCCACGATCCCTTTTGTGACCGCATCGACGAATGCGTCCTTGTTCGTCTCGGGGACCGTGATCGTTACTGAGGTGTAGCGGCCGCCATCGTGATACTCTCCAAAGCTCGGGTTGCGGGTCAGGCTCTCGCCGACGTCCATGTCTTCCACGGTCTGGCCGAACATGCCGTTATTGATTCTCCAGTCGCCCGTGTCGATGAGGAGGCCGGTGTCGTATTCGTAGATTGCTCCACTGCTGAACTCGACAAGGTCGGTGGACTCGGGAAAGGCGGTGTTGCCGGGAGCCATATCGCGAAGAGCCGAAAGCTGGCCGTTGGGATACAACAGTGAGATGGTCCCAGGGTCAGGCACCGGCGCCCGCTTCCCCGGGGTTGTGTTCGTGACGGTCACGGTCGGAGAAGGCCAGGTGATCGTGATGCCGACCTCGCCAGGCTTTCCGAGCGTGGTGTCCACGCTCGCGACCGGCAACTCTATTGAGTATTGAATCGTATACGTGTATCCGCTTGAGTCTGAGTAGTCGAACTGGCCCCTGAACGGATCTACGACTACCACCGTTCCGCGGGTCCTGCTCAATCGGGCTGAGGCGTCGGAATACTGCTGGGCGATTTCGTTCAAAGAGAGGGTGCTGTTCTTGATGTCACCGGTCGCGCGGGGTCTTGTGATGCTGTCGTGTTGGTTCTCGGTTGCCTTGGCAGATTCAAGTTCGGACTCAAGGGCGGCGACTGTGGTTGGATCTTTGACGAGTTGCGGGTCGAGTTCACTTAGGTACGTCTCGCACCCTCGTATTGCGGTCTGCAGTTCATTCCAGTCGGCCTCGGCGGCAGCGTACGCGCGGTCCCAATCATCTGCCACCGCCTTGTCTCTGGCCTCGGACTCATTCTTCGCCTGTTCGAGCGCGGCCGCCGCTGAGGCAGATGCGGCCGCCGCTGACGCCGACGCGGCCGCGGCCGACTGCGACGCGGCAGCGGCGGCTTCCGCAGCCGCCTCGCGTTGGCGCTGCCTTGACGCCAGCAAACCGCCGACCAACGCGGCCACCAGGACCAAGACCAGCAGCATGCCGCCGCCGACCAGAATCCCGGCCTTGGCATTCCGTGACAAGTCTTTCCAGCCCCGCCTGGGCGATCCGGGCGGCGCCGGGGTTCCCGGCCCGGCGCCGCCTGAAGAACTCCGCGCCAAGTATTCGGGGGCGACCTGTTCCGCCCACTTGGCCCCAGCGTCCAGGACCGGCCGGGGCGGAATCGCTTCGGGCGGGAAGTCAGGCGAATTAACCATGGGGGCTCCATTGATTTGCTCTGGGGGCGCGATCCGCGCGCATATCGCGGATCAGCCTAGTGACGCCCCCCCCCCCGGCAAATCTCCAGGTCAAGCGTTCAGTGTCAAGAACTCAGCCGTGGTCTCGCGCCTTTGCTTCCAGCGGCTCACCTTGGGCGAGACGGTTGATCACCGTCTCCAATGCCCCAAGGTCCACACCCCGCCGTGAGGCTAGCCGGACGTCGCGCTTGAACTGGTTGGTCGGGGATCTGTCCAGCCTCACAGCGGGTCGTCCTCGGCCAGGATGGCGGCCATCATCGCTTTTGTGTCTGAGTATCTCGGCGCGTCGACCTCGCCGCTGGCGATGCGGCGGCTCTCGGCCAGCGCGGCCCGCGTCGTGGCGTTGTACACGGGCTGACGCACATCGAAGGGCAGCCCCCCGACCATCACTGACTTGTGCAGGAAGATCCTGATCGCCTCGCTCATCGTCATCCCGAAGGCTTCGAAAGTGGCCTCCGCCTCGCGGCGCAGGTCGTCGTCCAACCGCACATTGAACGGCGTGGTGGTCATAGCTGCCTCCAAATCATGTAGCGCAACGCACCTACGATGTATGCCCTACTACTCCGTCCCGCAACTGCGCGGGGTCGACCAACGGGCTAGATGGTCCAGATGCATTCCAGGTTGCGGGCGGGGAGTTTGGCGCGGCCGCCCAGGCCCGGCAGCTCGATCAGGAAGCTCATGCCGATGACGTTGGCGCCAGCCCGTTCCAGCAGGTCGGCGGCGGCGGCGGCGGTGCCGCCGGTGGCCAGCACGTCGTCCATGATGACCACCCGCGTGCCCGGCCTGATCGCGTCCTCGTGCATCTCCAAGGCGGCCTCGCCGTACTCCAGGGCGTAGGACTCGCGCAGGGTCACGCCGGGCAGTTTGCCCGGCTTGCGCAGCGGGACGAAGCCCAGGCCGGTGTGGAAGGCGGCCGGGGCGGCCAGGATGAAGCCGCGGGCCTCGATCCCGACCACCAACTCGGCCCCGACCCGTTCCAGATAGTCCGAGAAGTACTCGATCACCTGGCCGAAGGCGTAGGCGTCGGCCAACAAGGGCGTTATGTCCTTGAAGACCACCCCCGGCTGGGGGAAGTCGGGGATGTCCCGGCAGTGGCTCTGGACCAGTTCGCGGACCTGCTCGGGCGAGATCGAGTTCACGCCGTCACCGGCCCGCCCGCGGCTTGCGGCGCGGCTGGGCGTCATGGCCCCGGTGCTCGCCCGCCCGCAGCGCCCCGATCCCGGACAGCGCGGCCATGCCGACCCCGGCGTCGCCGCCGGCCGCCAGCAGGGCCGCCCGCTTGGCCAAGACCCGCTCGGTGTGCTGGGCGATCTTCGGCTGGCGGTTGCGCAGCGCCACCTCCAGCGGCGTGGCCAGGAAGATCGAGGAATAGGTGCCCGCCGCCATGCCGACGAACAGCGCCAGCGAGATGTCTTGCAGCGAGGACGGCCCCAGCAGCGCCCAGCCGATGAACAAGATCGCCGCCACCGGCAGCAGCGCCACCACCGAGGTGTTGATGGACCGGACCATGGTCTGGTTGACCGCCAGGTTGGCGGCCTCGCCGTAGGTGTACTGCGACTGGTCGAGCACACCATCGGTGTTCTCGCGGACTTTGTCGAACACCACCACCGTGTCGTACATCGAGTAGCCCAACACGGTCAGGAAGCCGATCAGCGTGGCCGGGGTGACCTCGAAGCCCACCGCCGCGTACACCCCCACCGTCACGATCAGGTCGTGCAGCAGCGCCGTGATGGCGGACACGGCCATCGCCCAGTTGCGGAAGTACAGCGTCATCGCCGCCGCCACCAGCACCAGGAAGATGATCGAGCCGCGCAAGGCCTTGCCGGACACGTCCGACCCCCACGAGGCGGACACGGACTGGTTCGACACATCGGTCGTGGGCACCTCATAGGCCTGGGCCAAGGCCGTCTTGACGGCCTGGGTCTGGTCGCCCGTAAGCTTGCCGACCTGGACGCGCACGCCGCCGCCGCCCATCGACGTGACGGTCGGCGAGGAATCCGCCCCCAGCGCGCCCCGCACCGCGTCGAGCGCCGGCGCCTGCTCGGTCGAGGACGTCCCGACCACCCGGAACTCGGTCCCGCCGACGAACTCCATGCCCAGTTTCAGCCCCGGCGCTACCAGCAGCACCGAGCAGACCATGATCACGCCCACGGCCACGGCCAGCCAGATCCGGATCTTCGGCACCACCGCGTACGAGCGCCGACCGGTGTAGAGGTCGTTGCCCCACTGCGCGAAACTCTTAGCCATCGCTATCGCCCCCCTCCGGCTCGCCCCCGGTTCGTCGGGACCGCTCGGCCGCCCGCCGCTTGCGCTCGGCGATCGACAGCCCGGCCTCCCCCGGCACTTTCTTCGGCGCCTTGACCGCGACTTTCACAACCGTCGCGCCACGGCCCGTTTCCGCGCCCGATGCCGCCGCCTCACCGCCCAGTTCGTCCGCGTCGCCTTGGGCGCCGTCCGAACCGTCGATGCCGTCGCCCTCCCCGGCCGAACCGTCGATGCCGTCGCCGGCCCGCCCGGCCGACCCGGCGGAATCGGGCGTCCTGGCGAAACGTCCCCGGCCGACGTACCGGCTGGCGCCGGGCGCGCCCAAGCGGAACGGGTCGAGCCCGGACCAGGGGTGCCCGTCGCGCCAGAAGCCGATCCGGCTCAAGATGACCACCACCGGGTGCGTGAACAGCATCACCACCACCAAGTCCATGACGGTGGTCAGGCCGAGCGTGAAGGCGAAGCCGCGGACGCCGCCCACGGCCACCATGTACAGCACGATGGCGGCGATGAAGTTGACCGCGTCCGAGGCCCAGATGGTCCGCCGGGCCCGCAGCCAGGCCAGATCGACGGCTTGGCCGATGCTCCGCCCGACGCGGAGCTCGTCGCGGATGCGCTCGAAGTAGACGATGAAGGAGTCGGCCGTGATGCCGATGGCCACAATCAACCCGGCCACGCCGGCCAGCGACAGCCGGTAGCCCTGCACCCAGCCGAGCAGCACAATCGTGCCGTAGGAGATGCCGGTGGCCAGGACCAGCGACAAGACGGTCACCACCGACAGCGCCCGGTACTGGAAGAACGAGTAGACGGCCACCAGGATCAGGCCGATCAGGCCCGCCCACAGACCGATCTCAAGCTGCTCCGACCCGGCCGTGGCCGAGATCTGGTCCTGCGACTCGACGTTGAAGTTGATCGGCAGCGAGCCGAATGTCAGCGAGTCGGCCAGCGTCTTCGAGCTCTGCTGGGTGAACGAGCCGGAGATCTGGGCTTGGCCGTTCAGGATCGCCTCGTTGCAGACCTCCGGCGCCGAGATGACCAGATCGTCCAAGACGATCGCGAATTGGCGCTTCGGGTCGGAGGCGTTGGCCTGGCAGGTCTCGTACAGCTTGGTGGTGACGGCCCCGAACTGCTTGCCCCCGGCCGAGTTGAACTCGATGTTGACTATCCACTGGCCGGTGCTGTTGCCCTGCTGGGTGGTGCCCATGCCGCTGCTGGCTCTGGTCAACTCCGACCCCTGGACCATCACCGGACCCAAGATATAGGCCCCGGCGCCGGAGTCGTCGCAGGTCACCAGCGGTTGGTCGGGGTCGGCCGGGAGGTTGCCGCGGGTCGAGCCGACCATCGAGCACTTGATGGTCTCGGCCACGACTTGGGCTTCGGCGGCCGCCTGGCTGAGCCCTTGGGCGGTCTTGGCGGCCACCTGGGCCTCCGCGCCCTCGAGCACGGCGGCGTACTGCTCGGCCACCGCCGCGTAGACGACCTCCTCGTTCAGCCCGTTGTCCAGCCGGTAGGTGTAGGCCTCGTCGGGGGGCACCGGCAGGTAGCCGGTCTCGGCGTCGACCTTGGAGGTCGGGCTGGGGGCCGGCGACGGGCTGGCGTCCGATGCCGACGGGCTGGGTTCGGCGCTCGCCTCGGTGGCGTCTTCGCCCTCGGTGGCGTCTTCCCCTTCGGTCGCGTCCTCGCCCTCGGTGGCGCCTTCCCCTTCAGTCGCGTCCGCGTCCTCGCCCTCGCCCTCGCTCGCGTCCGCGTCCGCGTCCTCGGTCGCGGTTGGCGTGGGCGAGGGCGTGTAGGAGGGATTCGGGTAGTAGCGGGCGGACCAGGCCGCCTCCTCGTCCTGGGAGGCGTTGCCGACGTACAGCACGGTCCGGAAGGTCATCAGGGCCGACTTCGTAACCAGGTCGAGATCGTCCTGGCTGGGGTTGCCCGGAATTGAGACGACGATATTCGAGGTCCCCTGGCGGGCTATCTCAGATTCGGCCACGCCGGAGGCGTTGATCCGCGAATCGATGATCTTGATCGCCTGGTCGACCTGCTCGGCCGTGACCTCGGCGCCGCCGTCGGTCGCCTGGGGGGTCAAGACCAGCTGGGTGCCGCCTTCGAGGTCGAGCGCGAACTTGGGCAGGAATCCGGTCTTGCCGGCCGCCGAGCCGATCCCGATGGCACCGAACAGGGCGACGACCAGGATGACCAGCGCCAGCAGGGTTCGGCCCGGCCGGGCCTTGCGTGAGTGTGTAGCCACCGTGAAGTTTCTTTCTAGGTCTGAACTGGGGGAGCGGGGCGGGAACTAGCCGTCTTTGGCTTCCGGCTCTTCACCGCCGGCCGCTTCGGCGCCCTCGCCGGCCGGGACGTCATCGGCGGCCGGAGCGCTCGCGGCATCGGCGGCACCGACGGCATCGGCCGAAACCTCGTCGGCGGGGGCTTCCTCGTCAACCGGGTAGGGCTCGGTCAGATTGGTCCATTCCTCGTCCGAGACCTGGGACTTGATCGCCCGGCGGACATAGGCCGTCTCGTCGCCCCCGGGCGACATCAGTGTCACCACGTCGCCCTGGACCTGGCTGATCACGCCGATCATGCCGCCCACGGTCATGACCCGCTGGCCCACGTCGAGCGTCCGGCGGAAGTCGCCCTGCTGCTGCTGCTGCTTCTTGTTGCGCCGCGACATGAACCACATCAGGGCGATCATGCCGACGATGAAGATCAAGAAGACATACTGGCTGCCACCGCCACCGGTCGGCGGGTTTTCCTCGGTCGCCAGCAGCACGGCATCGTGAATAGTCAACGCAAAACACTCCTCAATTGATGACCTGCGAAAAAACGACATACGTCCGGGGTGAGTCTAGGGGAGTTCGGGCGCTGGCGCACACCGACAGGCTGGAGCACTGCGACCGACCCGGCCCCTGTCGGCCCTGGGGCACAGCA
>JAIROU010000428.1 GCA_031257375.1 Bifidobacteriaceae bacterium | reverse complement strand
CGGGGACCAGGCGGCTGGTAGAACTCTCCGATTACAGCTACCTCACCGGCACGCTCCAAGGCGCCCCGGCGGTGGCCCGCCAAGGCGCGGTCGCTCCGGCCTCCGGGGTCACGCTGCTGGTCAGCGAGGTTGTCCGGGTGGTGGCCGACGGGCGGATCGCGCATGATGTCACGGTCACCAACACCGGCTCGCAGACCTACTCCAGCTTCGACTTCGGCGTCCTCCTCGACACCATGCTGGACACCAACGACCGCATCCCGCTGATCAAGAGCACCGCCAATGCCCTATACATTGAGAACCCCAACTTCCGCCTCTACTTGGCCATGACCGGCGGCGACCGGTTGATGGCCGGCCCCTGGCCTAACCGGTCGACGCTTGCAAGCTGGGTCAACGTGGCGAATTTCAACTCCGGCCGGACTGTTCTCAGCGGGGCCGACTCGGCGGTCGAGTACCAGGCTTTGGGACGCACCCTGGCGCCGGGCCAGTCTTTGACCCTCGCGTTCGAGGAGCGCCTCTTCCCATTGGTCGAAATCCTGCCCGGCCAGGCGCACGTCAAGTTCGTGGACGATCACGCCAACGGCGCCACCGTCCAGCCCGTGGCCGGGGCCGTGGTCGACCTGACCGGCGTGGCGCTGAGCGACATCGGCCTGACCGAGGCGTCCGCCGCGGCCCTGGTGCCGAGCGGCTACCGAGTCGAGTCCATAGTCGGCCCAACCGTCTACGACCAAGACAACTCGACCGTCCAAGAGATCGTGGTCCACCTGTCGCACATCCATGTGGCCGGGCAAGCCTCGTTCACCCGCACCATCACCTATCAGGGGGCCGGGGACGCCACGCCCGCCCCGGTGATCCAAACCCAGACTTTCACCACTGATTCGGACCTGGCGACCGGGCGCGTGGTCTACTCGAACGGCACCGGCTACGCGGCCGTGGACACGCCCGAGGTCCCCGACTACTGGCCGCTGGCCTGGCGGGTTCCGGCGGTGGCCGCGAACGCCCCGGCCACAGACGTGGCTCCGACCAACATCCAGGTGACCGTGCGCTACGTGACCGACGAGCCGCAGGTCGTGATCGCGTCCGACCATGGCCCCGAGGGCGGCCAGGCGGTCATATCGGGGCGCGATTCCTTCGACCCGAGGGGCCTCGGCGAGTTGTCCTACGCCTGGGACCTGGACAACGACGGCGAATATGACGACGGCGACCAGCACCAGGCGACCCTGGCCCTGCCGCTGGTCGGCAGCTACACGGTAGGCCTGCAAGTGACCGATTCCGCCGGGCGGGTCAACGCCGGCACCTTCGATGTCCTGGCCGCCAACGTGGTCCCGGTGGTCTCCATCGGCGCCGACGTCTCGCTCAAGGCGGACGGCGTCTTCAAGCGGGCCGGCAGCTTCACCGATCCCGGCGCCGACACCTGGAAGGGCGAGGTCCTCTACGGCGACGGCGGGGCCGCCCAAGCCCTGACCCTGAACGGCAAGAGCTTCAACCTGGACCACCGCTACGCCAAGCCGGGGACCTACACCGTCACAGTGCGGATCTTCGACATCACCGCCGGCACCACCGGCGAGGCCAAGATCAAAGTCACAGTGCCCGAGGACCTGGCCCTAACCGGCCCGGCCGACGCCCTCCCGCTCTCCCTCGCCTCAGCCTCGACGATGGCGCTCGGCTTGGCCCTGCTGGTGGTCGGGCTCCGCCTCCGCCGCCCCCGGCTCACCTGACCTGACCTGACCCCAACTCTCCGCCGGCGATGAAACCGGCGGTCTAAACCCCGCGCGACGGCCCTTTCGTCCCAAACCTGGGGACACCCACCGCGCCGCCTCAGCCACGGCACCAGCAGACCAGCCACGGCACCAGGCGCCGACCAGCCACGGCGCCTGGCGCCGTGGCTGAGCTTTACTCAGTTTTCGCGCGCGATCGAGATCCGGCGGCCCCACTTCACCGCCGTTGGGCTGCCCGGACATAGTGTCGATTTCCCGCAGCATTGTTTGGCCCACCATGGCGACCATGCTGGCCGCCCGCACCGCCGCCCGCCCGCCCGCCCGGCAAGTGATTAAGACATTATGACATACTGGTGCGCGCCCGCCCAGTTGAGCGGGCCAAACGCCAACCCCCGGACAACCGAAGGAGTACGAACATGCGAGCACAGGTTTTCAGGCAAGTCGGCCAGCCGCTGGAGATGACGACCTTGAGGGACCCCCGCCCCGAGCCGGGCGAAGTCCTGGTCAAGGTCGCGGCCTGCGGGGTGTGCCACTCCGACCTGCATGTGATGCGGGGCGACATCGCCTTCCCGACCCCGGCGGTGCTGGGGCACGAGATGTCCGGCACGGTGGTGGAAGTCGGCCCGGGCGTCACCAATGTGGCCGTGGGGGACCCGGTGGCGACCACTTTCATCATGCCCTGCGGCGCCTGCCCGGCCTGCTGGCGCGGGCAGGAGGAACTGTGCCAGAAGTTCTTCGGGCTGAACCGGCTGAAAGGCCACTTGTACGACGACCGGACGCGGCTGTTCGACGGGCGGGGCGAGCCGGTCGCCATGTACTCGATGGCGGCCCTGGGCGAATTGTCGGTGGTCCCGGCGACCGCCGCCTTCAAGCTGCCGCCCGGCCTGGCGCTGGCCGAATCGGCCGTGCTCGGCTGCGCCTTCTTCACCGCCTTCGGCGCTGTCCGCACCACCGCCAAACTGTCCATCGGGGAGACTATGGCGGTCATCGGCGCCGGCGGGGTGGGGCTGGCAGCGATCCAGGTGGCGCGGGCGGTCGGGGCCAGCCGGATCGTGGCGGTCGACGTTGACGACGGCAAGCTGGCGGCCGCCCGCGCGGCCGGGGCGACCGACGCGGTCAACTCGCTCGCCGCCGACGCGGCCGCCGTGGTCCGGGAATTGACCGGCGGCGGCGTGGACGCGGCGGTCGAGGCGGTCGGCCGGGGCGAGACCATAGTCCAAGCCGTCGCCATGGTCCGCGAGGGCGGCCGGGTGGCGCCGGTCGGCCTGGCCGGGCCTGGGGCCACGGCCGACATTCCGATCACCCATTTGGTCCGCCGCAAGGTTCAGGTGCTGGGCTCGTTCGGCGCCCGACCCCGCGTCGACATGCCGGCCGTGCTCGGGCTGGCCGCCAGCGGCGCCATCGACTACCGCTCGGCCGTCACCCGCCGCTACCGCCACCAGGACGCCTGGCAGGCCTACGCCGACCTCGGCCGCGGCGAGGTGATCGGCCGGGCGATCATCGACTACGCCGGGTCCGGGGGGTAGGTCGGTCCGGTCCCGCCGGGCCGAGCTCGGCTTGGGCTTGGGCGCGGCTGGCACACCCTTGTCCTATGCCGTCCCCTGTTTGTGGTGGCGTCTGCGGTCGGACATCGTTCGGGGCGGCGATCTGGTCCGACTGCGCGCCAGGTATGCTCGCAGCGTGGAATCTCCGGTCGTGGCGGTGCTTCTGCCGTGTTACAACGAGGCCCAAACCATCGGCCAGGTGGTCGAAGACTTCCGGGCCGTGCTGCCCCAGGCGACCGTCTACGTGTATGACAACAACTCGACCGACGCCAGCGCCGAAGTGGCGGTGGCCGCCGGGGCGGTCGTCAGAGGCGAGCCCATGCAGGGCAAGGGGTTCGTGATGCGCTCGATGTTCCGCGACATCGAAGCCGACTGCTACGTCCTGGCCGACGCCGACAACACCTATCCGGCCGAGGCCGCCCCGGCCATGGTTGAAGCCGTCATCGCCGGCCGGGCCGACATGGTTGTCGGGGACCGCCTCTCCTCGACCTATTTCACCCAGAACAAGCGGCGCTTCCACTCCGGCGGCAACGTGCTTGTCCGCAAGCTGGTCAACAGCCTGTTCGGCGGCTCGGTGAGCGACATCATGACCGGCTACCGGGCCTTCAGCCACACCTTCGTGAAGTCGTTCCCGGTGCTCTCGACCGGCTTCGAGATCGAGACCGAGATGACCATCTTCGCCCTCGAGTCGCGCCTGCGCGTGGCTTCGCAGCCGGTCGAATACCGCGACCGCCCGCCCGGCTCGGAGTCGAAACTGTCCACCATCCCAGACGGACTGCGGGTCCTGAAGACGATCGCCAAGCTCCTCAAGGACTACCGCCCGATGCTGTTTTTCAACATCTTGGCCCTGCTCTGCCTGGTCCTGGGCTTGATCCTGGGGCTGCCGGTGGGCGTCGAGTTCTTCCGGACTGGACTGGTCCCGCGCCTGCCCACCCTGCTGGCGGCCTTCTTCTGCCTCCTGGCCGGCCTGCAATTGTTCGTCGCCGGGCTGATCCTCGACACCCAGGCCCGCAGCCGCCGCCAAGCCTTCGAACTGGCGGTCAACCAGCTGTCATCCCTGCGCGCCTTCGTGGTCGACCAAGCCCGCCGCCGCTGACCCCGCCCGGCCGGGCGTTCCGAAATGACCGCCGAACGCGGTTTCGTCGTTGTGTTGTCTCGGCTTCTTGTGGACACTTCTGTCTCACCATCTTGGAGACACTTCAGCACGGCTACGAAGGCCGAGCCGCGGCGCCAACCTGCACGTCAACACACCGGGCGCCCT
>JAIROU010000407.1 GCA_031257375.1 Bifidobacteriaceae bacterium | reverse complement strand
GCCTCCCGCCGCCGCGCCCGGCGGGCGCCGGCCCTGCCCGCGAGGGCCTCCTCCAGCAGCACAAGGGTCTCCTGCGCGATGCTCCGGCGGTCCTCGACCGCCTTCCGGGCGATCGTCCGGTACAAGTCCTCGGGGCAGTTGCGAACCTGCAAGAGCGTCAAAGGGGTCTCCTTTCCTGGAACCTCTCGCGCCCAGGCCGCGACAGCCTGACAGCGCCGACCGGCGTGTATGCATGCCGATGCGCCGATCATACTCCTGGATGCACCCGACTGCCGCCCGCAGCGGGCGCTGACCAAGTCTAGTAAGCTCAAACCCGGCCGGCACCGCCGTCGGCGCCCGGCCAGGCCTTGCCCCGCACAGAAAGGTTCGACCATGCTTGAGACACTCGCCATAGTGCTGTTTTGCAGGGCCAATTTAAGCGCGGCCCGAGCCCGCGGGCGCAGCGCCGGGGCGGCCGTCGCCTACACGATTGGCCTGTGGCTGGGCCTGGAAGCGCTCGGCCCCTTGATCGCCTTGGCCGCCGCAGGCGCCCCGACAGGTTCGGACCGCCCGGCCATCTTCTTGCTCTACTTCTGCGCGCTGGCCTTCGCCCTCGGCGGCGGCACCGCTTCGTATTTCATCGCCCACCGGGGCCGCCCGCTCCCCCAGTCGGCCGGTGGGCCGCCGCCGTCCGCGACTCCCGGCGGCATCGTGGTGGTCCAAGCCCGGGCCGGCACCAACGGTCTCGCCGTCGCCGCCCTCGTCTTGGGCGTCATCGGCGGATCGGTCCTGGCCATAGTCTTCGGGCACATAGCCCGCTCCCAGATCAGACGCACCGGCCAAGACGGTGCCGGGATGGCCCTGGCCGGGCTCATCCTCGGCTATATCTGGCTCGGCTTGACTCTCGCCCTCGGGATCTTCCTCATCGTGCTGCCGGCGACGTTTAGCTGAGACCGGCCTGGCTGGAACCGGCGCCGCCGGTGCCACGACAGGTCCGGACCGCCCGGCCATCTTCTTGCCCCACTTCTGCGCGCTGGCCTTCGCCCTCGGCGGCGGCACCGCTTCGTATTTCATCGCCCACCGGGGCCGCCCGCTCCCCCGGCCCGCCGGTGGGCCGCCGCCGGATCGGCCGTAGTTCGCCGGTCGGCCGCCGCCAGCCGAGATGCCGATGCCGCCGACGATCAGGGCGGCGCCTGTCCGCGACTCTTGACCGCGCCCCGGGGGCCGGCCCAAAACTGTCTGCTCGGAGCAGACCCCCGGGCTGGCGCCCGGTCATAAGCTGATGCCGACGCCAACTCAGACCACGGCGGGGCGGGCTCGCTGTTGAGACCGGCAACGAATCAGACGAGGCCTGGGCACTGCGGGAAGGACCCCGGCAGAACCCCGGCCCATTATGAAAGGAACACCGATGTCCTGTGCCAGATGCGGGGCGGCGTTGCCGCCCGGAGCGTCATTCTGCATCTCATGCGGCCAAGCGGTCAATCAGGCCGCGCCGACCGGGAACAACCAGCGGCCGGCCGGCGGGTCGCCGCCGATTCCCTCAGCGGGCGCGCCGCCGCCCGATGCCGCCCTGCCGCCCGATGCCGCCCCGCCGCCCGGCCACGCCACAGCACCGCTCAGCCACGCCACCGCCGCAACCGGGCCTCCCAGGCAGACCGCCGCGCCCGCCCCGCCCGCCGCGCCGCCGCCCCGCCCGCTGACCGCGCCCCCGGTTCACCCAACGCAGCCCTTCGGGCCCGGGCCGTCCGGCCCGCCGGGCTGGCCGCCCCCGGCATGGTCCGCCCAGCCCTTGCCCGAGGCGCCGGTCCGGGCCATGGTCCTGGCGGGCGCCGCGCTGGCGGCCTTGGCCATGTCGCTGCCGACGGTCCCCAGCTGGTTGCGCCATGGCACCGGCTACCCCCAAGTGTTCGCGCTGATGGTGCTGGCCGCCGCATGCTACCTGGCGCAAAAGCCAGGTCGTTTCCACAAGGCGGCGGCCGGGATCACGGCTGGGGCCGGGGCGCTCGGCCTGTTCCTGGCCGAGTTCGCCGCCAGGTTCTGGGCGTCCAGGGAGAGCCTGGTCGGTCCATCGTTCGCCGAGGCCTGGCGCAGCTTGGCGACGGCGGTCTTCGCCGCGGCGGCCGCCCTGGCGGCGGCCTGGCTGGCCGCCAAACTGGGCCGTGACACCAGGCGGCAGACCACCATGGCGATGGCCTTGGTCGCCCCGGCCTTCTGGGTCGCCAACCTGATCGCCGCCGTCATCGTCTGGTTGCCCGCGGCCGGGATCGCAGGGATCTTCCCGACCGGTCAAATCCTCGGCGATCTCATCCAAGCGGTCGCTCTGGGCGCGGCGGTCAAGCTGGTGGCGATGGTCTGCTGGATGCCGAGCCGGCGCCTGGCGCTAGGCACGGGCGCGAAGGTCTGGCTGTGGATTTGCCTGGTCGCCACCTCTGCCCAATACGTAGCGCAACTCGTCGTGACCGAGTTCGCCCAAGACTGGCAATCGCTCCCCCCTTTCCAGGAGGTTCTGCTCCCGTTGGCGGCCGTGGTCGCTTATGTGCTGCTGGTGCGGTCGCGGCGGGTCGGCTACCTGGTCCTGCTGGCGGCAGCCGGCGCGATGGTCGCGGCGCCGCTGGCGACCTGGTTCGCCGGGCTCGCCCACTCGACCGATCCCGTCATGCGGCTTGGCGGCCTGCTCGGCATTTTGCCTGGCGTCGTCAATCCCCTCATCACCGGGCTGGTCCTGATGACGGCCTGGAAGAAGGTCCCGCCCGAGCCGCCGACGGCCCGCCGCCCGGTCCCGGCGCCGCTTCGGGTCGGCGCCGTCACCACGCTGGTCATAGGCCTGATGATGGCCCTGCTCCTGCTCACCGCCTACTACACCGAGCCCCACGGCAGCGAGGGGATGGCC
>JAIROU010000392.1 GCA_031257375.1 Bifidobacteriaceae bacterium | reverse complement strand
AGCGCGATCCCGCCCACAACACCCGGCCCAAGGCTCTCGAAAAGCTCCGCGAAGCGCCCCCAGCCGCCCACCGCCAGCGCCGCCACCAGCGCTGACGCGGCCGCCAAGACCAGCCCGGCGGCCCGGACGGCGGCCCGGACGGCCGCCCCCAACTCAGGCGGCAGTCGGCCGGCCAGGGCCGCGCCCCAGCGCCCCAGCAACCGGCCGTTGTCCGGCCGATTGCCCCACAGCAATCCGGCGGCGGCGGCCGCCCCGGCGCCGATCAGGCCCGCCCAAGCCGAGGGCCGGGCCTCGTCCGCGACCACATAGGCGATCAGCGCGGCGACCGCCAAGAACCCCAGCGTCCCCCCGGCCACCAGCGGCCAACCCCGCGCCGAGGTCGCCCGCGACAGCGCGGCCGCGGCCAAGGCCGAGACAATCGGCAGGCCGAGCGGGCTGAGCGTGACCACCGCCCGCAGGGCGTCCGAGCCCACCGCCGTCCAGCCGAAATGCCCCAAGACCCACAGGTCGGAGCCGAAGCGGGCGGCATCGGCCCAGGACACCCCGGCGTTGAAGGTCTGCGCGGCGGTGGCGGTGAAGGCGGCCACCGCCGGGGCCAGCACCAGGATCCAACTCAACAGCGCCGCCTGCACTCCCACCAGCAGCCCGGCCACGGTCGGGGCCAGGCCGCGCGGGGCCGGGCGGGTGGCCGGGACGGCGGCGGCGGTCTGGGCGCGGGTTCGGATCATTGTCCCACCCATGTTGCCAGGTCGGGCCGCCCTAGTGGTCCTCCCGCGCCAGCAAGTCAGCGAACGGGCCGGGCGCGGCGGCCAATTCGCCGTAGCCGCCCGCCTGCACCACCCGGCCGCCGTCCATGACGTAGATGCGGTCGGCCGCCTTGACGGTCGCCAACCGGTGGGCGATCACGATCACGGTCTTGCCCCGCCAACTGTCCGCCAGGCGGCGCAGGACGTCCGCCTCGGCCGCCGCGTCGAGTTGGGAGGTGGCCTCGTCCAGGACCAGCACGGCCGGGTCGCGCAGCAGGGTGCGGGCGAGCGCCAGGCGCTGGCGTTGGCCGCCGGACAGCAGTTCGCCCATCTCCCCGACCGGGGCCTGCCAGCCCAGGTCGCGCCCGGCCACCACTTGGTCGAAATTGGCCGCCGATGCCGCTCGGTCCAGTTCCGCTTCAGACGCACCCGGCCGCGCCAGCCGCAGGTTGTCCCCAATCGACAAGTTGAAGAGGTAAGGGCGCTGGGCCGAGACGCCGACCAGGCTCCGCAATTGGCCCAGCGGATACTGGTCCAACCGACGGCCGCCCAGGTAGATCGCGCCGCTGTCGGGGTCCCAGGAACGGGTCAGCAGCGCCGCCAGGGTCGATTTGCCCGAGCCGGAGGCCCCGACGATGGCGGTCACCCGGCCCGCCGCCGCCGTCAGCGACACATCGACCAGGGCGGGCGAACTGCGGGCCGCCCCCGGATAGCCAAACCCGACCGCCTCAAACCGGACCTCCGGCGCGCCCGCCGCGCCGAGGCCGGCCGCCGGGCCGGGTGCGTGCGGCCAAGCGGCTCCGGCCGCCGGGCCGGGTGCGTGCGGCCAAGCGGGTGCGGCCGGCAGGCCGGAGCCGCCCGCGTCTGCCTCGGCCGCTCGGTCCGCCACCGCCGGCGCGGCGTCGGTGACCTCGAAGATGCGCCGGGCCGAGGCGTAGGCCTGCTGGAGGTCGGCGGCGAAGTCCTCGACGCCCAGGACCGGGCCGAACCCGGCCGCGGTCAGCCCCAGCAGCAGGCCGAAGTCGGGCGCGTCCAGCCCGGCCGCCGCGCCCACCAGCAGTTCGGCCACCAAGGTCAGGCCGATCAAGCCGACATTGGCCGCCCGCCGGGCGGCCCCGACCCGGCCCAGCGCCGCCATCCCGGCGGCCAGCGGCCGCCCGGCCCGGTCCAGTTCGGCCAGGCGGCGGTCCTGGTAGCCGAAGGCCAAGACCTCGCGGACGCCTTGGACCGAGTCGCGGACGTGTCCGGCGATCCGCCCGCGGGCGGCCCGCACCTGGGCAGCCCCCTCGGCGCTGAGCCGACTGCCCAGGGCCGGGGTGGCCAGCCCGACCAGTGCCAGCCCCAGCGCCAGCGGGGCGGCTGCGGCCGGTCCCAAGACCGCGGCGGTCCACACGACCGTGCCGACCGGCACCAGCACGGCCGTCACAGCCGGGGCGATGGTGTGGGCGAAGAAGACCTCTACCCGGTCGACGTCCTTGGTAGCCCGGGCGAGCAGGTCGCCGGTGTCGCGCCCCTCGACCGCCGCCGGCGCCTGGGGCGCCAATTGGTCGTAGAAGTAGAGGCGCAGCCGGGCCAGCGCCCGGAAGGCGACATAGTGCCCGCAATACTGCTCCAGGTATCGGGCAAGGCCCTTGACCAGCGCCAACACCGCTAGCGTGGCCAGCACCGGGCCGGGCGCCGCCCCCGCCCCGAAGACCGCCCAGCCGGCCACCGCCAGCAGGGCGATCCCGCAGGCCAGCCCGGCCGTGCGGAACAAG
>JAIROU010000377.1 GCA_031257375.1 Bifidobacteriaceae bacterium | reverse complement strand
AGGCAGCAGGTCGGCCGCAAGACGTTCGACACAGTGCTGGTCGGCACCGCCCTGGCGGTGGCTTTCGCGGTGTCCCACATGATGCTGATCTACCAGTCGCTCGGGCCGGCCACGGTCGGCGCCAACGATGTCCGCCTGTACGCCTGGTGGATGGGCCAGGCCGAGTCGACCGGCCAGTGGCCAGGGATCGACACCGACTGGGTCTATCCGGTCGGAGCGCTGGCGCCGCTGCTGGTGGCCTCGATCCTGGGCACGGGCGCGGCCTACCTGCCCGCTTGGTGCGCCATGGTCGGGCTGATCAATCTGGCTGTGACGGTGGTGTCGGTGCGGCGGTTCGGCTTGGCCCCCGCCGCCGGGCCGCTGATCGGCTGGTTCGTTTTCCTGATGCTGCTGGGGCCGTGCGCGATGACCCGCCTCGACGCCGTCATGATGCCGTTGGTGCTGGTCGCGTTAGTCGTGGCGAGCGGGCGCCCGGCCCTGGCCAGCGTCTTGCTGACCGGCGCAGCCTGGATCAAGGTGGCCGGCGGGGCGGTGTTGATCCCGCTGTTCGCGATTGTGCGCTCGTGGTCGCGGCGGGTCGCGCTGGTTGTCCTGCCCGCGGCGGTCGTCAGCGCGGCGGTGGTCGTCTTGCAGTTGGCCGGCGGCGGCGGCTGGCGCGTTTTGACCAGCTTCGTCGGGGCCGAGACCGATCGCGGCCTGCAAGTCGAAGCCGTCCTGGCCACGCCGGTGGTGTTGGCCCACGCCCGGCGGGGCGAGCAGATCTGGGAGTGGAACGACCTGCTCGGCACCTGCGAGACCTGGGGGGCCGGGGCCGAGGCGGCGATCCGGGTCAGCGACATCGCGATGCCGCTGGCGGCCTTGGCGGTTGGGTTGCTGGCGTGGCTGGCGCGCCGCCGCGCCGGGGCCGCCTTGCTGGTTGGGGCGCTGGCGATGATGAGCGGGTTGATCGTGACCCACAAGGTCGGCTCGCCGCAGTTCGTGGCTTGGCTGGCCCCGCCCGCGGTGGTGGCGCTGTGCCAGGGGCGGCGGCCCCGGTTCTGGTTGCCCGTGTCAGCGGCACTGCTCGTCACGGCCGCGTTGACCGGGCAGCTTTATCCGGCGGGCTACACCGAGTTCCTCAGCGGGGACAGGCTGATGCTGACCATCTGGACCGTCCGCAATCTGCTGCTGGTGGCGGTCTTCGCAGCCGCGCTGGCCGAATTGGTCCGCCTTTGGCGTTCGTCGCGGCCGGGGGCGGCGTCGGCATCGGCGCCAGCACCGCCAACGGCGCCGACGACGGCAGCCGACGGGCGAACCCGATCAGGCACGGCACCGGGCACGGCGCCCCGTCGGCCGTTCTGGACGGTTGACCGCCCAAACCGGGCCGACGACCTGCGCCAACCGGCCGAGCCTGCGCCGACCGGCGGGAAACCTACCGGTCGGAGTACAGCTTCGCCCTGATAGCGGCCGTGTCCTGAGCCCAATTCAGCACGATCATGACCCAGGCGACGGCCATGAAACCAAGGATCACGCCGCCGATGATCATGAGGAAGCCGACGATGATCCCCGGACCGCCGGCCATCATCGCCATTATGCCGGAGATCAGGCCGCCGAGGGCGAGAGCGCCAAAGATGATCCAGGCCACCACTTTGACCAAAGCGATCCAGATGTTGGTGGTCCGCGTGAGGGAGCCCTTGACCGGCGGCGCGGCTGTCGGGTAGGCCGGCTGCTGCCCGTAGGCCTGGACGTCGTAGCTTTGGGCGCCGTAGGCCTGCGGGTCGTAAGCGGGCTGTTGCCCGGTCTGGTACTGCGGTTGCTGCCCGTACTGCGGCACCTGATACTGGGGCTGTCCGTCGCCGGCCGGGTCGTAAGGCTGTGTCACAAGAACCATCTCCTGGGGTTGGGTCAAACTGGCGTAGTCAAGTAAACCGCCGCCGCAGTCCCGGCGTCAATCGCTGGGCGGCGCCAACCGGCGGAGGTGGGGGGATTCGAACCCCCGAGGGGGATCAACACCCCCAACCCGCTTAGCAGGCGGGCGCACTAGGCCACTATGCGACACCTCCGGACAGCGTGACCAGGCTACCGGTAGTCAGGCGGGTCGGCAAAGGAGGATCATAGTTGGATGCGAAACGACGCTTGGCAACCAGACGTGTTGGAGGGCTTCGAGCAGCGCCCCTTGAGCCTCCCCGGCGGCCAGACGGCCACTTTGGTCCGGCGCCGGGCCACCGGGTCGCCCCATCAAGCCGCCGATGCCGCCGGGCCGACTCCCAGCCCCGCGGCCGGTTCCCCGGCGGCGGACCGGGATGATGCCGTGGCGCCAACGCCCGGCCCAGCGGCCAATTCGCAATCGGCGGGCCGACCGGGGCCGCCGAGCGGCGGGGCCGGGGGCGGGCCCGGGGGCGCCGGGGGCGGGGCGTCCGGCGCGGGCGCCGGGGCCGGCCGCCGACCGGCCGTGCTCTATCTGCACGGCTTTGTCGACTATTTCTTCCAGGCCCACCTGGCCGAGGCGTTCGAGCGGCGAGGTTATCGCTTTTACGCGATTGACCTGCGCGGCTACGGGCGGTCGCTGGAGCGCGGCGAGGACCGCGAGCATCCCAACTTCGTCCCTGAGATAGCCGTCTACGGCGAAGACCTGACCGCCGCCGCCCAGGCGATCGCCCAGGAGGAAGGCCACCGGGAGTTAGTCGGCCTGGGGCATTCGACCGGCGGGCTGATCCTGCCGTTGTGGGCGTCGAAGCGGCCCGAGCCCTTGCGGGCGCTGGTGCTGAACTCGCCCTGGCTCGATTTCAACGCCAATTGGTTCATGCGCGGGCCGGTGACCAAGCTGATGGGATTGTTCGCCAAGGTGGCGCCGATGGCGCCGATCTCCGGCCTGAAGGTCCACTACGGCCGCGCCCTGCACCGCGACACCGGCGGCGAGTGGGATTACGACCTGGCTTGGAAACCGCATGACGGCTTCCCGACCTACCCGGTCTGGTTCACGTCGGTCCGCCGCTGGCAGGCCCGGATCGCCCGCGGGATCGAAGTCGGCTGCCCGGTGCTGATGATGACTTCGCTGCGGCGCGGCGACCCGGCGCGCCACCACCCGGAGCTTCTGACCACCGACTCGATCCTGGATCCGGCCCAAATGTGGCGCCTGGCGCCAAAATTGGGCGCCGACGTCGAAGTCCGAGCCCTCGAAGGCGGCGCCCACGACCTCTCGCTCAGCCCCGAGCCGACCCGCTCGCGCTTCCTGGCCGAGACCCTCGATTGGCTCGACCGCGTCACCTGAGCCGCGATCTCACCAGGTCAGGAGGATTTTTCCGATCACGGAGCCTTGTTTCATCAGGGCGTGGGCGGCTTGGGCCTGGGCCATCGGCAGGCGGGCGCCGATCACCGGCGCGGCCGGGCCGGATGTGACCAAGTCCCAGACGTCCCGCCGGACCTGGCGCCCGATCAAGGCCTTGGCCGGGCGGCTGCGGCCGCGCAGATTGGTGGCCATGATCCGGTGGCGGTGGGTCAGCATGCGTCCCAGGTCGACCTCGGCCGTGCTGGCGCCCATCAGCCCGATCACGATCAGCGTCCCGCCCACCGCCAGGGCCTTCAGATTGCGTTCCAGGTAGCGGCCGCCGACCAGGTCGATGATGAAATCCACGCCGCGGAACGCGGTCATTTCCAGGACCACCCGCGTGAAGTCCTCGGCCCGGTGGTCGATCCCGCGGACGGCGCCCAGCGCTTCGCAGGCCCGCGCCCGCTCCGGGCCGCCAGCCGTGGCCAGCACCGGCGAGCCCAGCGCCGCGCCCAATTTGACGGCCATGGTGCCGATCCCGCCCGCGCCGCCGTGGGCCAGCAGCCGCGCCCCGGCCTGGTAACCCGCCTCGACCAGGTTCGACCAGACGGTGCAGACCGATTCGGGGGCGGCCCCGGCGTCCTCGAGCGTGAGCCCGCCCGCGACCGGGAACAGGCAGGCCGAGTCGGCCACGGCGTACTCGGCGTAACCGCCGCCCGGCAACAGCGCCGCCGCCTCGTCCCCGACCGACCACCCCTCGACCCCCGGCCCGACCTCCGCGATGGCGCCCGAGCACTCCAACCCGAGCAGTTCGGACGCGCCCTCGGGCGGCGGGTAGGCGCCCCGTGCCTGGAGCAGGTCGGCCCGGTTGACCCCGGCCGCGGCCACTTTCAGGAGCACTTCGCCCGGACCCGGCCGGGGGGTCGGCAGTTCGGCCACGACCAGTCGGTGGTCCCGCCCAGGATTCTCAACGACGATGCCGCGCATGGGACTTAAGTCTAGCCAGCCCTCCCGGACGCATGGTCGCCCGGACCGGGAGTTCCGATGCCGCCACGGCAACCGCGCGGCCCCCGCCACAACCGTGCGAGGCGCGAACCGGGTTTGTCGATAGTCTTGGTGGGTGCGCTACTACCTGGACGGAACGGCGATTGTTTGCGCGGTCGCAGACTCGCCCGAATCGGACGCGCTCCGCGAGTGGCTGGCCGCCCACGAGTCGGAACTGGTGACCTCCATCCTGGGGCGCTGGGAGGCGGCCGAGCAGCTGGTCGTGCTGGAGCACGACCAGCGGATGCGGGTCTACGACCAAATCGGCGGCCTGCCCGAGATCCCCGTGTCCGGACGAGCGCTGGAGATCGGCTCCTACGCCGTCTCAGCCGTCTCGCCTTATGCCGCCCTGCACGTCGGCCTGGCCCAGGCCGAGGACGCCGTGACCGTGGTCATCACCTACAACGCCGAGGTCGCCTCGGCGGCCCGGCTCTACGGGCTGCGGGTGGTCACCCCAGGACGCGACCCGGGCTGGTACTTGCGCTGACGGCATCGGGCAACGGCGCCGCCCCCGTCTTGGCCGACGCGCCCCGGCGGTACCCTGGAAAGCCTGAACAACCTGGGAGAGTTGCCGGAGCGGCCGAACGGGACGGTCTTGAAAACCGTTGATGCGCGCAAGCGCATCCGTGGGTTCGAATCCCACACTCTCCGCACCACGCTCGCGGAGATGCAGTCGCTGTTGCGGTAACGCTCAGGTCAGCGCTGCGCGCTGCCCACGTCAACACGGGCGCGGGCCGTGGTTACTCACCCCGGCCCTAGCCGACCGGCTGGCCGCCGCTGACAACGGTCCGGGCGCCGTCCCAAAGCAGTTCGGGATTGGCGCGCAGGTCGCCGTCAAAGACCACCAGGTCGGCGACCAGGCCGGGCTCGATCCGGCCGATCTCCCGGTCCAGACGCATGATCGCGGCGTTGCTGGCGGTGGCGGCCTCGACGGTCCGCTCCAGGCCTTCGACCTCGCATTGGAGGCGCAGGCCTTGGAGTTGCTCGTCTTCGAGTTCCCCCATCAGGTCGGTGCCGAACCCGATCCGCACGCCCGCCGCCCTGGCCAGCCGGATCGCGTCTTGGCCCGCGTCAAGCACGGCCGCGTTCTTGGCGGCGCCAACCTCGGTCAGGCCGACTTCCGCGCCGCGCCGACCCATCGCGTCGTAGGTCGCCAGGGTTGGCACCAGAGCCACCCCCAGCGCGGCCATCTCTGCGGCGGTCGGCTGGTCGAGCAGGTTGCCGTGCTCGATACAGCGCACGCCGCCCCGTATGGAGTGGACGATGCCGTCCGGCGAGTAGGCGTGGGCCGTGACGTAGGCTCCCCGCCGGTTCGCCTCGTAGCAGGCCGCGGCGACCTCCTCGGGGGTGTATTGCGGCACTTCGAGGGGATCAGTCGGCGAGACGACCCCGCCGGTGGTCAGCAGTTTGATGGCGTGAGCGCCCTGTCGCAGGAATTCCCTGGCCTTGAGGCGAACCGCTTCCACGCCGTCCACCACGTTGGTGGAGCAGCCGCAGTAGGCCGGCTCGCGGTGCAGCGGGTCCCGACCGTCGCCATGCCCGCCGGTCTGCGAGAGAGCCGGGCCGGTATACAGATAGCGGGGCGCGGCGATCACGCCCTCCCGGATGGCTTTGGCCAGCCCCGGGTCGCCGCCCGCCACGTCCCGCACGGTGGTGAACCCGCGCCGCAGGGCCGCCTCCAAGCGCCGGGAGGCTTTCAGCGCCACGTAGCTGAGCGGCCACTTCTCCATGTCCTCCAGGCTGAGCGAGACGCCGTAGGCGTGGCAGTGCGCGTCAATCAGGCCGGGGATGACCGAGCCGCCCGCCGCGTCGATCCGGGCCGCGCCTGCGGGGATGTCGATGCCGCGGCCGAGCGCGGCTATGCGCCCATCTTGGACCAGGATGGTCTCCGTGTCTGTTGGCGGGCGGCCAGCGGTCAGCACCCGCGCCTCGGTGATCGCCAAAAGCTCCACGGCGTCAACTCCCATCAATGTTTGTACCAGGTGGTTCAGTCAGCCGATTTCGGCCGGCCGGCCATGAGGGCGGACCGACTGATTTCCCCGGAACCGAACCGGTCGGCGTCCGGGCCTGCGGACAGACACCGGTTCTGGGTCAGCCTCAGGTTCAAGTGTCGCGGGCGCGGAGGAATTGGTCCAGCGAGACCGCGAACAGGATCAGCGCGCCTTGGACGATCTGCTGGTAGATAGTGGGCGCACCGAGCAGGTTGAACCCGTTGGCGATGAGTTGGAGCAGCACCACGCCGAGCACGGACCGCCACACCGCGCCAGATCCGCCCATCAGCGACACCCCGCCGATGACGGCGGCTGCGATGGCGGTGAACTCCGCGCCGGTGCCCATCGACGGCTGCGCCGACAGCGCCCTTGAGGCCAGGACCAGCCCGGCCACCGCGGACAGGCCCCCGGACACCATGAAGGCGGAGATCCGGGTCCAAGTGACCGAGATGCCGGACACCAAGGCGGCGTTCTCGTTGCCGCCGACGGCGTAAAGGTTCCGCCCGTAGACGGTTTTCGCGACCACCACGCCCGCGACCACGGCGATGACGGCCAGCACCCAGGTCGCCCAGGTAACCCCTGCCAGTGGCGACGGGCGGGACAAAGTCTGCAAGGAGACGTCGTCGGCCTTGACGATCTGGCCGTCTGTGACGGCGGTCGCGATACCCCGGAACACCATCGACGTGGCGAGCGTGGCGATGAAAGAGTTGACCCGCGCGTAGGTCACGGCCAGACCGTTGACCAGCCCAAGCGCGACACCCGACCCGACCGCCGCGACCACCCCGGCGACAATGCCGACCTGGTTGGCGACACTGATCGCCAAGATCGCCGACAAAGCGGCGACCGCGCTCATCGACAGGTCGAACACGCCCGCGATCATCGGGACCGTGACCGCGCAAGCCATGATCCCGACCACGACGATCTGGTCCAGGATGTTCACCAGGTTTCCGGCCGTCAAGAACGTGTCCGTGGACAGCGACAACGCCGCGACCAGCACTATCGCGGTGAACGCTATACCTAAGTCCCTAGACCGGTAGCGCAACAGCGCGCCCGCTTTACTCCCCACCGCCGGCCCCCTCTCCCGCAGCCTCGTCGTAGTCCCCGAAAGCCGCCGCGATGACTTCCGCCCGCGAAGCACCGCCCCACGCGAACTCGCGGACCACGCGGCCCCGCCGCATCACCAGCAACCGGTGCGACAAGCCCATCACCTCCTCAATCTCCGACGAGATCACCAGCACGGCTATGCCCTCAGCGGCCAAACCCTGAATGATCTCGTAAATCTGGGCCTTCGCCCCGACGTCGACACCGCGGGTCGGCTCGTCCACCATCAACACCCGGGGCTTGGCCATCACCCACTTGGTGAACATAACCTTCTGCTGGTTACCGCCCGACAGCTGCCACACGGCCTGCTCGATTGAGCGGGCCTTGACCGTCATCCGCCCGGCCTGGACCCCGACCGCCTTTTTCTCCGGGCGCGGGGTCCGGAACCCCGCGCGCGCGAACGCGCCGCGCACCACCAGGGATGAGTTCTCGCGCACTGAGTGGACCAGCGACAACCCGTCCTGTTTGCGGTCCTCGCTGACGAACGCGAGGCCCCGGCGGATCGCGGCCCTCGGGCTCGGCCGTTGCATCTCGAACCCGTCGATCACGATCTGCCCCCCGGTGATCGGGTCTAGCCCGAAGACGGCGCGCGCGACCTGGCTGCGGCCGGCCCCGACCAGGCCCCCCAAGCCCACGATCTCCCCCGCGCGGACGTTGAAGGACACCGGGCCGACGCCGTCCGCCCGCGTCAGGTCGTTCACCTCCAGCCGGACGGGCGCGTCGGGCGGCAGCGGGGCGGGCTCCTGGTGCTCGATCTGGATCTCCCGGCCCACCATGTGCCCGGTCAAACTGCGGGGAGTCTGGCCCTCGGCCGACCCGGCGAACGTCACCGCCCCGTCCCTGAGCACCACCACCTCGTCCGCGACAGCCAGCACATCCTCCAGAAAATGCGAGATCAGCAGCACCAACCGCCCGTCTGCGGCCAGGCGGCGGATCAACTCCAGGAGGTGCCGGGTCTCCGCGATCGACAAGATCGCGGTCGGCTCGTCCATGATGATGACCCGCGCGTCGCGGGCCAAGGCCCGCATGATCTCCACCTGCTGACGCTGAGCCTGCGACAAACCGCGCACCGCGCCGCCCGCCCGCAAGTCTCGAAAGCCGATGTCGTCCCGCAGCTTGTCGAACCGGTCGCGCAGCGCCCGCTGGTTGACCAACCCAAGCTTGGAGTCCAACTGCCCCAAGAACACGTTCTCCGCGCACGAGCGGTCCAACGCCAGCGATTGCTCCTGGGTGATGATGGCGATCCCCTGGTTCAGAGCGTCCTTCGGCGCCCTGAAGTGCTTGGGCTGGCCGTCGATCAGGATGCGACCGCTGTCAGCGTGCGTCAGGCCCGCCAGGATGTTGGCGAAGGTGGTCTTCCCAGCCCCGTTCTCCCCCAACAGCCCGTAGACCCGCCCGGCGCGGAACTCAAGGTCGAGATCGTGCAACACAATGTTGCGCGCATACGACTTCTTCAGTCCCGCCACCGCGAGCAACGGCGCGCTGACAGCGGTCGGCATCGTCGTCAGGCTATCTGTCTAAACTGTCACTCGTCGTAGGAGCCGGTCACGCCCTCAAGGGTGTCCTTGGTGCCGCCGCCGCCGAGGTTGAAATCAAGGTCGATGATGTTTGTCGCATTGGCCGGGCTGCCACCACGAGCCGCCTCCACGCCGATCTTGGCGGCCTCGTAGCCGTCCCGGACCTCGTCCGCGTAGTAGGTCCCGTACCAGCGGCCCGACTGGACCGCCTCGACCGCCGGGCGGGAGCCGCCGTTGCCGATCAGTTTCACCTTCGATGTGTCCACCAAGGACTCGGCGCCGGCGATGGCCTGCGACGAGCCGATGATGACGTTCACGTCCGGGTGGGCCTGGAGCAGGTCCTGAACGGCGGCGCGGCCCTCGTCCTGGGTGTAACCGCCTTGGAAGTTGTCCACCACGGTGACCCCGCCCGCTTCCAGGGCCGCCACCGCGGCCTCGGTGCGGGTGTTGTCCAGCGGTAGCGAGGCGTTGCCCTGCAAGTACGCCACCTTGCAGGGATCGGCTCCCAACTCCTCGCACGCGCCGAGGCCCATGTCGGCCAGGATCCGGCCGTTGTCCGCCGGCACGTCCACTATCGAGTAGACCCCTTCGACTTGCGGCTCGGCCGTGTCATAGGCGGTGCCGATCGGGGTGAACTCGGCCACCACTGTGATGCCCGCGGCAATGGCCGCCTCAACAGCCGGGATCACGGCCGCGCCGTCGTTGGCCTGGATGATGTACACCTGGAAACGGCCCGATGTGGTGGCGTCTTGGATCTGCTGGACCTGCGCGGCCGAGTCGAACGCGCCGTCGAAGAATTCGACCGTCGCGTTGTTCTCAGCCGCGTACTCCTCGATCCCGCTGAAGGTGGCGTTCGCGAACGAGTTCGCCTTGGCGAACCCGAAGAACGCGATCGCCACCGCCTCTCCGCCGGTGTCGCCGGTGTCGCCAGCGGGGCTGGACGACCCAGAACCGCCGGGGCTGGCTGGCTCCTCGTCAGTTCCGCAGGCGCCGAGCAAAGGCAGGGTCAACAGGGTGGCGGCCGCCAGGGCTGCCGTGATGTGTCGTCTCATTGGTTTCCTTCCGTGGTTGCTGGGCTCAACTTTCAATCCGTCACGGCCGGTAGCCGTAAAGGACCTTGGCCGCGTCTGGCGTCAACTGGCCCTCGCGCAGGTCCGCCTCGACGGCTTCGCGCGACCGGGCGGCCGGGTCGCCATAGCCGCCGCCACCGCCGGAACGGGTGGTCACGATGTCGCCTCGTTTGATCGGCAGGGCGTTGATCTTGAGCATCATGCGAGCGTCCGGCTCGCCTTCGTTCAGCCACACCTCCGGCGGGGTCGCCGACCGGCCGCCCGCCAGGCCCCAAGCCGGGGTGACCGAGCGTTCGAACCACAATGACAGCCAGGCGCCGTCAACCTCGACCTCATACTTGCGTTCCACGCCATTGCCGCCCCGCCATTGTCCGGCGCCGCCGGAATCCGCGCGGAAGCGGTAGTGGATCATGTGGATCGGGTACTTGGTCTCGATGATCTCGACCGCCATGTCCTTCAGCGACCCGTTCACGTTGTTGATCAGCCCGTCCTGGCCGTCGCCGCCGTCCCAGGCGCCCCAGCCACCAACCGTCGGCTCGTACAGCAAGAACGGCACGCCGTGGTTGCGCGGATCGCTGCCACCGATCCCGATCACCATGGAGTCGCCGGCTGACGCCCCAGCCACCCGATCCGGCAGCACGGTCTCGAACGCCTTGACCGCCAGGTCGATCAGCAAACCCAGCGAGCTGAAATACCACTCGCACGGCGACGGCGGCTGCGCGCCGAGGATCGAGCCCTCCCGGACCAGCACGTCCAAAGTCGAGAACGCCCCACCGTCGACCGGCTTGTCCGGGCTGATCAACAGCTTGTAGGCGACTCGGGCCGCCGAAATGGCCTGGGAGGCGCCGCAGTTGACCGGGCCGCGGGCGGCGTCGGAGGAATCCCGCAGGTCGAACGTGATCCGCTCGCCGTCAACGATCACCTTCAGCCGCACCCAGAACGGTTCCGAGCCCACGCCGTCATCGTCGATGCAACCCTCCGCGTAATACTCGCCATCGGGAATCGCCCGGATCGTGGCCTGCTCGAAACGGGCCGTCTGGGCGAAAATCTCGTCGCGCGCGCGCTTGACGTCGCCGATGCCGAACTTCTTCATGATCGCCGCCAGGCGGGACTGGCCGGTCTTGACGCAAGCGATCATCGCGAACAGGTCGCCTCTGGCCGGGTATGAGAAGCGCGAGTTGCGGGCCAACAGGTCCGCCACATCCTCGACCAACTCCCCGGCCTGCATCACCCTCAGAGCCCCCACCCGCAGACCCTCCTGGAAGATGTCCACCGAGTCGGTGGTCGAACCGGCGTCCTTGCCGCCCACGTCCAGCCAGTGCGCCCGGCAAGTCGAAAAGCCGACCAACTCGCCGTCCACGAACACCGGCCCGTAGACCGTCATGTCGTGCAGGTGCGTCCCGGCGATGTAGGAGTCGTTCAAGATCCACACGTCGCCCGGCTGCCAGACCTCCCGGCCGTACAGCTTCTCGGTGTACTCGGTGACGATCTCAAGGTTCCCGAGGAAGATCGGCAGCCCCGCCGATTGCCCCAGGGTCTTGTGGTTCTCGTCCAACAACCCCACGGCGCAGTCCTTCATCTCGTAGATGACGGGCGTGTAGGCGGAGCGGATCAGTGTCGAGTTCATCTCATCCGCCGCCGAGTTCAGCGCCGAGCGGATGATCTCAGTCAGAATTGGATCGTAGGCGGCCATCTCAGTTCTCCTTCCCCACCTGAACGATCAACGAGCCGAACGGCTCGAGGGTTGCGCGCGTGCCCGGCGGCAGCACCGTGGTCGCGGTCTGTTCCAGGATCACCGCCGGGCCTTCGACCACCATGCCGGGGCGCAGCGCGTCGCGGCGGATCACCGGGGTGGCGTGCTCGGCTTTGCCGAACACAATCTGCCTGGTCTCAAAGGGATAGTCGGCGCCGGCGGCCGCCTCCAACGGGACCGGTTCCGGTCGGGGCATCTCCCCGAAAGCCGTCGCCCGCAGGGTGACGATCTCGACCGGCGCTCCCGCGTTCGCGTGGCCGAAACGCGACAGGTGGGCGGCGTCGAAACGCTTGGCGGCGGCATCGGCGAACGTCTCTTGGTCGGGGAAGGCGTCGCCGTCGATGCCGACCGTCAACGTGTACTCCTGCGCCACGTAGCGCATGTCGAGGGCGAACGTCACCCGGATCGACGCGGCCTCGATGCCGTCCGCGACCAGGGCCGCCCTCGCCTCCACCTCCATGCCCTCCAAGATGCGGGCCACCTCGGCCCGGTCCGCAGCCGCCAGGGTGCCGTAGAACGACTGCGAGAAATCACGCCTGACCTCAGTCTCCAGCATCCCCCAAGCCGAGAACGCGCCCGGGTCCGGCGGGATCACAACCTCGCCGATCTCCAACTCGCGGGCGATGAACACCGCGTGCATGGGACCGGCCCCGCCGAACGCCACCAAAGAGAACTCCCTGGGCTCAATCCCCCGGTCAACCGTGATGTTCCGGATCGCCTGCGCCATCTTCGCGTTTGCCACATCGCAGATGCCCTCAGCCATCTGGACCGTGTCCAGTCCGAAGGTAGCGCCCAACTCGGCGACCGCCCGGCGCGCCAAGTCCGGGACCAACTCCATGGTGCCCCCGGCGAACCAGGTCGGGTCGACCCGACCCAACACCAAGTTCGCGTCGGTCACCGTGGCCTGGGTTCCGCCGCGCCCGTAGCAAGCCGGCCCCGGGTCGGCGCCGGCCGACTCCGGACCCACCCGCAGCCCGCCGGCCTCGTGATAAGCCAGCGAGCCGCCACCCGCGCCGATCGTGTGGATGTTCACCACCGACATCAGGATCGGGAAGCCCTCCAACTCGGCCTCGTTCGACACGTCCGGCTGCCCCTCGATCACCAAAGAGATGTCGAACGACGTGCCGCCCATGTCGATCCCGATCAGGTTCGGCTTGCCCAGGCGCCTGGCCAGGGCCACGCTGCCCATCGCCCCGCCGACCGGACCGGACAACAACGTCTGCAACGTCATAGTGCGGGCCGAATCCGCCGAGATGATCCCGCCCGAGGACTGCATCACATGCAACGGCACCCCCAGGCCCCGATCCGCCAGCTTGGCCTCCAAGTTCTCCAAGTAGCGGCGGACGATCGGACCGGTGTAAGCGTCCAGCACCGCCGACGAGGTCCGCTCATACTCGCGCCACTCCCGCGCCACCCGGTGCGACAAGGTGATCTGCACCTCATCGCCCAACTCTTCGCGCAAGACGCGCTCGACCGCCAACTCATGCGCCGGGTTCAAGTAGGAGAACAGCAACGCGACGGCGATGGCGCCGAACCCTTCCTCGCGGTAGCGTCGCGCGGCCGCCCGGATCTCGTCTTCGACCAAGGCCGTGCGCTCCGAGCCGTCGTAACGCAGCCGCCCAGTCAGTTCGACCGTGTCCGACCGCTTGACCAGCGGCGTCGGCTTGCGGTAGTGAACGTCGTAGAGCCGGGTGCGGTGCCCCCGCGCGATCTGGTAGACGTCGCCCACGCCCGCCGTGGCCAGCAGCAGCACCTTCTCCCCGCGCCGTTGCAGGAAGGCGTTCAACCCCTGGGTGGTGCCATGCACCAAGAAGGCGATGTCCGGAACTGAGTCGAGCACCTGCGCCAGGCCGTCGAACACTCCTTCCGTCAGATCGCGCGGCGTGGTCGAGGCTTTGCCAGCCGAATACCGCCCCGTTTCGTCATTGAAATCGATGACATCGGTGAACGTGCCACCGATGTCCATGGACACTCTGTGCTTCGGCATTAAGCCTGATTCCTCCTCTTAGTTCGGGGCCGAGAGGATGCTGGTCAGCAGCAGCCCTTTCGACCCCTCGTTGAATGTGTCGTCAAGGAATTCGTTGATCCCACCCGTCAACTTCTTCCTGAAAGGGTGGTCCACCCAGCCTTGGTAATCGCCCTCGTCTCGCCACAACGCGGTCACCAGCAACCGGTTCGGCTCGTCCGGCAGGGGGTAGATTTCCGTGCTGACGCACCCGGCCAACGCCACAGCCTGCCCCAGAGAATCAACCTGCTTGTACCAATCGATCAGCGCTTCGGCCTTGCCCTCCTTGACGTTCAAGTACAGCATTGATCGGTACATGCCCTTCCTTTCGTTCTTGCCCGACACGGGCGATGCGCGGACGCCACTGCGCAACGCGCGACGGCGACCACGGTTTCAGGGTTAGATGTGACCTAGGTCACGTCGAGGTTACCAGCATGTAACCGGCGTCGCTGCGTCGCTGGTGCCGGACCGTGGCCGGGCTCAGGCCGGATCGTCGGCGCCCGCCGACGGGTCGGGGACGTGGCTGGTCATGAACGACTTCAGCCAGGCGCCCAGGTCGAGGCCGGTGGCGGCCTTGACCACGGCCGGCAGTTCGGTCAACAGGTTGGTGGCCAGTTTGGTGACACCGCTGGCGCCCTCGGCGCCGCCGATCACGGTCAGGTTGTCGATCCCGCTGATCGGCGCGGCCGCCTGGGCCAGCATCTCCGGCAGGGCCGCCAGGATGCGGTCGATGACGGCCTGCTGGCCGTACTTCTCGTAGGCGGCCGCCAGCAGTTCCTTGACCTCGGCCTCGGCCTGGCCCTTGGCGCGGATCGCCTCGGCCTCGGCCAGGCCTTGCGCCCGGATGGCCTCGGCCTGGCCGGTGCCCTCGCGCGCCGCCATGGCCGCTTTGACCTCGGCCTCGGCCTCGCCGCGGGCGCGGGTCGCCTCCGCCTCGGCCAAGCCTTGGACGCGGGTGGCCTGGGCGCGCCCCTCGCCCTGCTGTTTGATGACCGCCGCCTGGGCCTTGGCGTCTTGCTCGGCCGTGTAGAGCGCGGCGTCGGCCTTCTTCTGGGCGACGTACAAGTCGGCATCGGCCTTGGTCAAAACCTGGGCGTCGAACATCAACTTGGCCAAACGCACCTGCTCCTCGGCGTTGGCCTGCTCGGCCTTGGTGATGGTGGCGTCCTGGGCGGCCTTGGTCTTGGGGCCGACGGCGTTGGCGACCGCCTCGGCCTGGTCGGTTTGGGCCTTGAACTCGGCCTCTTTGAGGGCCGCGTCCTTGTTGGCCTGGGCGATCGCCACCCGCGCGGTCGCCCGCGCCTCGGCCGACTGGCGCTCGTTGTCCGCCTCGGCGATCTCCGCCAGCCGCTTGGTCTCCGAGACCTGCGGGCGGCCGAGGTTGGTGATGTAATCCTCCGGGTCGGTCACGATGTCGTTGATCTGCAAGGTGTCGACGCGCAGCCCGGATTCGGACAGCGCCTCGATCGCCGCCGCCCGGATCTTGATGGCCAGGCCCTCGCGGTCGCGCAGCATCTCCTCGACCGTCATGTTGCCGATCACCCCGCGCAGCGCCCCGGCCAGGATCGACCGGATGTTGTTGGCGATCTCGGCGTCCGAGTCGAGGAACCGCTGAGCGGCCGCCCTGACCCCCTCGGGCGTGCCGTCAACCTTGGCCTGGGCGACGGCATCGACCCTGACCTTGATGTTGTCCTTCGAGACGCCGCCGGAGACCGCCAACTCGATCCGCATCGCCTCGAGCGAGATGACGGTGCACTTCTGGATGAACGGCACGATGAACGCGCCCGACCCGAGCGCGATCTTGACCCCGCCCTCCGAGCCGCGGGCGCCGGTGATCACCAGCGCCTCGTTGGCCTTGGGTATCCGGTAACGCCGGGCGACCGCGATGACGATCAGCCCCACCACCACGATGATGCCGATGACCGCCACAACGCCTCCCTTGTCCGCCATGAAGTCTTGTGAGAACATGCTTTTCCGCCTTTCCGCCTTTCTACGCCGCCGCGCCGCCGGGGTCGACCCGCACGGTCTCCGGATCGATCAACTCGGTGACCATGACCCGGTCCCCGACTTCCAGCGGCCCGCCGGACAAGTATTGCATGGTCCTGGCGGCGCCCAGGTAGGTCACGGCCACCGTGCCGGTCTTCGGCTGGTCTCGCGAAACGCTGCGCACAGTGCCGGGGGTGCCGACGATGACGCTCATCGCCAGGTCTTCCTCGTCGCCTTGGGCGCGTTGCAGCCCGCTGTAGCACAGGGCCGCGATGGCGGCCACCAGCAGGCCGGTCACGGCGCTGATGCCGCCCACGACGACGGTGTTGTCGGTCATCGTCTGGCCGAGGATCCCGCCCAGGCCGAGGCCGGCGATCAGACCGCCGATCGAGACCCCGGAGATGATGCCCGAGCCGGTCCCGGTGAAGTCCAGGGCGTCTCCGATGCCGTCCACCACCAGGGATAACAACAGCAACAACAGGCCCACCGCTGCGATGACGACGAATACGGTCACGGCCCGACCCCCTTTTCCGATTGCGGCCCGACCCAAGCCTACCGGCCCAGGTGTCGGCCGGACAGGGCACGGCGAAGTCGGCGGGGCGGTTGTGGGGCCGGGGCGGCCGGGGCTTGTCTGGTCAAGGACGGGCCGGCGAGACCCAGACCGACTGGGCGGCGATGTCGCCCAGTTCGACCAGTTCGCCGCTGGCCTCGACGCGGATGGTCAGGACCCCGGCGAAGTCGCGCCGGTCTACCAGGGTGATGGCCGCCTCGGGCAGCAGGCCGATCGAGGCGAAGTACCGCAACATGGCCGGATTGGCGTCTGAGATGCGCTCCACCAGGACGGCCGATGGCGCCGGGGCGGCGGCCAGCGGCTGGGCGGCCGGGCGGGCGATGACGCCGTCGTCGTTCGGGATCGGGTCGCCGTGGGGGTCCCGCCGGGGATGGCCGAGCAGTTTGTCGATGGCGGCCACAAAGCGGTCGGAGGCGGCGTGCTCGAGTATTTCGGCGTCATCGTGCGCCTCGTCCCAACCGAAGCCCAACTGCTCGACCAAGAACGTCTCGAGCAGGCGGTGGCGGCGGACCATGGCCAGCGCGAGCCGCTCGCCATCGGGCGTCAACTCGATCGAGGCGTACGGGTCGTGGCGCACCAAACCCCGCTCGGCCAGGCGTTTCACCGCCTCGGAGACGGTCGACGGCGAGACCTGCAGGCGGGTGGCCAGCGAACTGGTGGTGACGGGCTCGTCGGGATGCCATTCGCGGATCGACCAGATGACCTTGAGATAGTCCTGGGTGACGGCCGAGTGTTTGCCATTCATCGCTGCCAGCCTAACCCGGCATTCTGGCTTAAAGGAGAAGGTCCTGCTTGCGGCGCGTACCGACTTCGCCCCAGAGCACGCGCATCAGCTAAAGCAGGACCTTCTGATAATTACAACGCTGAGCGGCCCGACTAAGTTCCGCGCCGCAGGTGTGTTCTTGGTCACACTCGGCGGCGACCGCCGTGCCCGCGCCGCGCGTCCGCGCTTTCGGGAGTCGACCACGACGTTCGTCTCGCGGTCGGCGGACCGGCCGGACAGGTGAGAGGATCGGAAGATGCATCCACGCGCCGGCCAAGCGGCCGAACCCTCAGACCTGATCGAGTTGAAGGCGCTCGAGGACGCCTATTACGACGTCAAGCCCGACCCTTCCAATCCCGCACAGCAAGTTG
Organism: Bifidobacteriaceae bacterium; assembly: GCA_031257375.1. Classification (GTDB taxonomy): domain Bacteria; phylum Actinomycetota; class Actinomycetes; order Actinomycetales; family WQXJ01; genus JAIRTF01. The sequence continues at coordinate 3,870 of JAIROU010000377.1, read as the reverse complement.
TCTTCGGGACGTCCGGGCACCGCGGCTCGTCGCTGGACGGAGCCTTCAACGAGGACCACATCATCGCCATCACCCAGGCGATCATCGACTATCGGCGCGGCCAAGGCACGGACGGGCCGCTGTTCTTGGGGCGCGACACCCACGCGCTGTCGCTCCCGGCCTGGCGGACGGCGGTCGAAGTGGCGGCGGCGGCCGGGGTCGAACTGCGGGTCGACGCCCGCGACTCGTACACCCCCACGCCGGCGGTGTCGCACGCGATCTTGGTGGCCAACGGCTCGACCGCGCCCGGCGGGCCGCGCACCGGCGGACCCGGGTTGGCCGATGGGATCGTCATCACCCCGTCGCACAACCCCCCGCGCGACGGCGGCTTCAAGTACAACCCGCCGGACGGCGGCCCCGCCAGCACCGATGCGACCCGGTGGATCGCAGCGCGCGCCAACCAACTCCTGAGTTCGGGCGAAGTCGCGGCCGTGCCCAGGGTTTCGACGGTCAAGGCGCTGGCGCTGGACACCACCAAGCCCTATGACTTCATGGCGGTCTATGTCGATGACCTGGCGAACGTGGTCAACTTGGAGGCCATCCGCCGGGCCGGGGTGCGGATCGGGGCGGACCCGCTGGGCGGGGCGTCCGTCGACTATTGGGGCGCCATCGGCGAGCGGTACGACTTGGATTTGACCGTGGTCAACCAGTCGGTCGATCCGACCTGGCGGTTCATGACATTGGACTGGGACGGCAAGATCCGCATGGATCCGTCCTCGCCTTACGCGATGGCCTCGCTGCGCTCGCTGCTCGACCATCCCGGGCCGGACGGGAGGCCCGTCTACGACATCGCCACCGGCAATGACGCGGACTCCGACCGCCACGGGATCGTCACCCCGGACGGCGGGCTGATGAACCCGAACCACTACCTGGCGGCTTGCGTGGCCTATCTGTTCTCCGGCAACCGGCCCGGCTGGCCGGCCGACGCCGCCGTCGGCAAGACGGCGGTCTCCTCGTCGCTGATCGACCGGGTGGCGGCGAACGAGGGCCGGGCGCTGATGGAAGTCCCAGTCGGGTTCAAGTGGTTCGTGCCCGGGTTGCTGGCCGGTTCGGTCGCCTTCGGCGGCGAGGAGTCGGCCGGCGCCTCGTTCCTGCGGCTGGACGGCCGGGTCTGGACGACTGACAAGGACGGGATCATCCTGGCCCTGCTGGCCAGCGAGATCCTGGCGGTGGGCGGGCGCACGCCCTCCCAGGTCTACGACGAACTGACCGAGGTCTTCGGCCGCAGTTGGTACGCGCGAGTGGACGCGCCGGCCGACCGCCGCCAGAAGGCCGCCCTCGGGGCGCTCGACCCCGCCCAGGTCTCAGACACCGAGTTGGCCGGCGATCCGATCACCGCCCGCCTGGTCAACGCCCCCGGCAACGGCGCCCCGCTGGGCGGGCTGAAGGTCGCCACCGACCGGGCCTGGTTCGCCGCCCGGCCCTCCGGCACCGAGGACGTCTACAAGATTTACGCCGAGTCGTTCGCCTCGGCCGACCATCTGGCCGAAGTCCAAGCCGCTGCCAAAAACCTGGTCGACTCCGTCATCCAGTAAGGGGCCGCCGACCTGTCCAGCGCGGGCTGTGCCTGGTGGTCAGCCGCGGCGGACCAGGCCCCGCTATCAGGCCCGGCGGAGCACGGAGCCGCCGTGGCGCGACGGCCGGACTTCGATCCGGTCGGGGATGGCCTGTTTGAGCGCCTCGACGTGCGAGATCACGCCGACCACCCGGCCGCCGGCGCGGATTCGGTTCAACTGGCTCAAGACCGATTCGAGCGCCTCCTCGGACAGCGAACCGAAGCCCTCGTCCACGAAAAGGGTCTCCAGGGAGATGCCCCCGGCCTCAGCCGTCACCACATCGGCCAGACCCAGCGCCAGCGCCAGCGAGACGTAGAACGTCTCGCCGCCGGACAGGGTTCTGGGGTCCCTGGCCTCCCCGGTCGCATTGTCCATCACCCGCAAGGCCAGGCCGGTCCGCCGCTTCCGGGTGGCCTCTTTGGTGTCGCTGCGCTCAAGCTGGTACTGGCCGTCTGACATGGGGCCGAGCCGGGTGTTGGCGGCGTCGATCACCTCCTCGAATCGTCTGATCAGGACATAGGTGGGCAAGTCGACGTCGCGCAAATTGGACCGGCCGGCGTTGGCCAGGTCGGCCACGCGGATCAGCGCCGCCGAGCCGCGTTTGACAGCCGCCAAACCGTCCGCCGCCAACCGGACCGAACCGACCCAGGCCGAAGTCGATTCGTCCAACCGCTTGGCCACCGCCGCGACGCCGGCCGCCTCGGCGGCGGCGACTGCGGCCGCCTCGGCCCCGGCCGCAGCCCGGTTGGCGCTCTCCTCCAGCGCCGCCGGGTCGCCGCCCGCTTCGGCCAGGGCCGGTTCCGCCAAGCGGGTCTTGATGCCGGCCTCCTCGCCCGCCAGGCGCGTCAACTCGGCCTGCCGGCGGTCAATCTCGGCCGGGTCGAGGCGCGCCGCCCGGGCCTGCTCCAGCGTGGCGAAGCCGGACCCGGCCAATGCCCGCTCGGCGGCGGCCTGGCTGGCCTCGTCGCGGCTGGCCGCCAGCGCCACCGCCTGGGCCGCCTCGATCCGCCGCCGGGCATCTGCCACCTGGGCGTTCGCCCCGGCCAAGGCCGCCTCCGCGTCCGCGACCGAGACGCCCCCGGCCACGCCTTGGATCTCCACCACCCGGTCGTGGGCGGCTTCGGCCGCCTGCCGCGCCTGGTCGACCTGCTGGCGAACCTCGTTCAGGGCGGCCTCAGCCCGCCCAAGCCGGCCAGCCAACTGCCGCGGCTCGCCGAGGGCCGCCAGTTCGGCCCTGGCCCGGACGAGTTGATCCGCCACCTGGGCGGCGTCGCCCGCCCCGCCCGATCCTTCCAGCCTGGAGACCAGCGCCTTGGCTTCGCCAGCCTGACGGGCGGCCAGTTCATAGGCCGCCTCGGCCTGTTGCCGTTTGGCCTCGGCGCGCAAGACCTGGTCCCGGGTGACGTGGTCGGCGGTCAGCGCGGCCGGCGCCGGATGCTCGGTGGCGCCGCAGACCGGGCACGGCTGGCCGGGATCGAGCCCCTCGGCCATCTCGCCGGCCATCGAGGCCAGTCTCAGATTCCGCAACCGCAGCTCGGACGCTTGGGCCCGGCCATAGGCCAGCTTGGCGCCGTCGCGGCGCGCGTCCGCCGCCGCCAGGGCGGTCACGGCCTCGGCGTGCTGTCCGATCACCAGGGCCAATTCCTCCAGGCGCGCGACCTCCGCCCGGGCCGGCGGACCGATCTGGGACTCGCGTTCGACCGCTTTGGCCGCCTCGGCGGTCGCCGCCTGGGCGGCCTGCGACCTGGTCTCCAGGTCCGCCAAGGCGCTGGCAGCCTGCTCCCCGACCGCCGCCGCCCGCTCCAAGGCCCGGGCCGCGTCCAACCGGTCCGTCCCCCCGCGGGCCAGCGCCACTGCCCGCTCAAGCGCGTCGCGCAACTCGGCACTGTCCATCTGAGACGTGTCCAAGCCGATCGCCTGGGCTTCCAACCGCGCCTGGGCGAGGTCGCGGCGGCTCTGGTCGGCGGCGTCGAGGGCGTCGATGATCGGGTCGGCGCGGCGGGCGGCGTCGAGGCCCCGGTCCAATTCGACCCGGCGCGGGCGATCCGCCTCCAACTCTTGCAGGCGCCGCTCGAGGCGGGTCCTGAGATGGGCGGCCTCGGCCCGCTGCCGCTCCCGCCCGGCGCCGGCCTGCGCCTGTTTGGCCGCAGCGGCCGCGCGCGCCGCGCCCTCGGCCGTCGATTCGGCCTTGGCCCGGGCGTCTTGACGAATAGCGTCAAGGTCTTCGAACAGACTCCCGGCCTGATCCGGATCCCCTTCCCGACCGGCCAATTCG
>JAIROU010000318.1 GCA_031257375.1 Bifidobacteriaceae bacterium | reverse complement strand
CGGACCGGTAGGCCAGCGACAACTCGGCGTCTTTGTCCGGCTCCGGGACATCGGGCACGGTCGGGGCGGTCGGCACGGGCAGCCCGGCGTCGATTAGCGGGGCCGTGATCGACGGGCCGGGCCTGCGCGCGAGCAGGATGGGCGACGGCGGCGGGGTGGCCGGCGGGGCCGGGCGCGGGCCGGGCCGGGGCATCGCGTGCTGGACCATGACTGCGGCCGTGCGGTTGACGGCCTTGTCGAGGCCTTCGGGCTCGATCAGTTCGACTCCATCCGACGCGCGCTGCAGGTGCTCGCTGACGCCGTGGGCACCGCCCAGTTTGTCCGGGATCGCCAGCACGATCACCTGGACGCCGTGGACCTGGGCCTCTTCGACCGCCTCCGTCAAGTCGTCGTCGCCCGAGACCAGGAAGATGACGTCGACCGCCCCATTGCGGGCCTGGGCCACCATGTCCAGGCCGATCCGCAGGTCGACGCCCTTTTGCTCACCGTTGAAGCCGACCCGCCCGAGCCGCACCTTGACCCTGGGCAGCGACCCGATGCGTTGCTGGTCCGGGTCCGGCAGGGCGTTCTTGGCGGCGTCGTACCAGTTGACGCGCAGCAGGGGCACGCCGGCGATGGACTCGGCCTGTTTGGTCAGGCAGGCGATCAGCCGCTCGTAGTCGACGCGCACGCCGGAGCGCAGCGAGGTCCCGGTCAACCGGGTGGCCACCGAGGCCAACAGGTAACCGGCGTCGACATAGAGGGAGCATTGAGATCGCATTATTACAAAATGATAACGGAGTTTGGCTGATGCGCAAGCCGGAATGTCACTTGACCAGGTAGAGTTCGCGCGCTGATGGCCCTGCGGCGATTGGGTCTAAAGTCCCATTGGCCGGGTTTTGGGGCGCGGCGGGGAGCGGATCCCGCCGCTTGCCGCCCGGTGTTGACCAGCCGACACCGGTCAAAAGCCCGCGATGGGCGCCGCCGCAAACCGGGGCGGGGAGCAGATTCCGATTCAATGGCTGCGCCAGTGCTTACACTCTTTGTATGACCACCCCCGGCGGGCAAGACCGGGCCGACGAGTCGGCGGAAGACCTCTGGGAGCTCACCCAGACTGGCGTTTTCGACGTTGAGGACTGGGCCGCTGTGCGGAAAGCGACCAAGAAGACGCGCCAGGAGCAAGGCCAAGGCCTCCGCGACCTTTTCGATGACGATCCAGACCAGTACGACGAAAACGGCGAATACGACGGCCCCGGCAGTTATCGCCACGACGATGACGACGATGACGACAACGACGACGGCTACGAGCTTGACCTCGACGGCTGGGTGAACGCCAGACTAGAACCCATACCCACGCCGCGGGCTGTGTTGGGGTGGGATCGCCCGCTCAAGGCGAGGGAGCGTTCGAGCCGCAGCGAGGTGGCCAGCGTGGCCGCCGCCGCCGCGCTCGGGCTGGCGTGCCTGGCGGTGGCCAAGAGCATCGACGCGGGCTGGTCCGAGGTCTGGACCGTCGTCGCCGCCCTGCTCGCCGCCGCTATGGCCACCTATGTGGTGGCAGCGGCGACCCCCGCGACGGCCAAAGTGGAGCGAAAGCTGATGGCCCTGAGGCCCGGCGCCGTGGCGCTGGCGCGGGGCGAAGGATACGCCACGTTCGGCCCGCAGGGGATCGACCTGTGGTCGATCCGGCCCCTGCGCCTCAGCCGCGCGATCGCCTGGCCCGAGGTGGTCGACTTCGAGGTCGGCTGGACCAGTCGCAGCCGCCGCTTCGAGCGGTCTTGGGCCGCCGCCTCGCCCGGGGGCGGCCAGTCCCGGCCGGCGGTGCGCGTCCGCCTGTCCGACGGGCGGTCGGGGGAGCTGGTGATCGACCCGATCAGCGGCGCGACGCCGGCCGAGGCGGCGGCGGCGGTCGAAGGGCAGGCGCGGCGCGCCCGGGCCGCCGCCAGCAGCGCGGTGGTCGAGTTGACCGCGTCCGGACGCGACCGCCGCGCCTCGTCTGGACGCCGCCGCGTCTTGGCCGACCGCTGGTTCTGCCCCACGGCCGGGGTTGTCCGATGGCTGGGCGCCGGTGTCGCCACCGCCTTGACCGGGCTGGCGATGGCCCTGCTCAGCGACGGCGAGTCCGATTGGTCCGCGCTCCTGGCCATCTTGGCCGCGCTCGCCCTGGGCGCGGCCATGGGCGCTTTCACCCACCTGCGCCCGTCTAAGCTGAAGACGATCTGGGGCTTGGCCCTGAGGATCGGTCTGGCGGCGGCCCTGGCGCTCGGAGCCACGGTGGTGGTGTTCGACGGAGCCCTGTTGCTGGCGCGCGGCGCCGGATGGACCACAGCCCCGACGATCTTCAACTGGCCCGTCGCCACGTCGGCCGCGACCGGTTCCAGCCCGTCCCAGCCGGCGGCGTTCGGCGAGTTCGACCCGGAGGCGGATATCGAAGACTGGGCCGGGCGGCGGATGCCGGCCGCGGACCCGGCGACGGCCGACGGGTTCTTGGAAGCGGTCCGGCAGTCGGTCGGCATCGTCATCCTTGAACACCCAACGGCGGCCACGGCCTTGACCGGACTGGCGGACTGCCCGGCGGCCCGGCCCGCCGGCGGCGACCCGGCCGACTCCAGCGACTTCTGCTCCACCGTCAGCCTGGTGGAGGGGGCCGACAGCGAGCTCGCGGTCGGGATTGCGGCGGTGGCCGGCGGCGGCTTCGAAGCCTTCACGTTCAGCGTCGAAACGGCCCAGGCTCCCGACGCGGCTTTCTCGCCCGATCAGATCGACCCCCAGGTGGCGGCCGGTTTGATCGGTTTGTGCGCCGTGGTGGGGGTGGGGCCTGAGCAGACCCGTCTGGACGTGTCCCGCAATCCGTGGGTCGACCCGCCGACGACCCTGGTCTACGAAGCCTCGTGCCTGTCCGGCGGGCGTACCCACATCTTCGAAGCCGACTCCCTCGGCACGATCACCTGGGCCGGCGTCCTCCAGTGACCGAGTCACTGATCACCTGGTCGGAGGCCTCGGATCGGCGTTCGCCCGGGCTTGGCCGGGGATGCGGGTCCGGCGGCGGCCAAGTCGGCCGGCGCGGCTTCGGCCGCGGGCTGCGCCGCCGTCCGCCGCCTGGGTGTCGGCGCCTCAGATGTCGCGGTGGCGGATCAGCCAGGCGGCGGCCAGGGCGCCGGCGGCCAGCCAGACAGCCGTGACCGCCGCCGATGCCGCGCCCTCGCCCGCCGTCGCCTGGTCCGCCAGGGCGTTTGGCCACCACGGGTAGGCGCCTTGGGCGACGGCCAGGTTCGAGGTCGCCCCGCCTAAGGTCAACTGCCCGGCGCCGGTCCAGCCCAGCGCCCGGCAGACCATGATCAATACGGTCTCGATGCCGAGGAACCAGACCAGGCCGATGCCGAGCGCCTTGGTCTCGGAGCGGGTCGCCACCGCCAGCGCCGCCCCGGCCAGGCCGTAGGCCGCGGTCGTCAGCCAGGCCGTGGCGAAGCTGAGGGCTGTCGGCCCGGCCGGCGGCGCGGCCAGGGGCCAGCCCTCGATCGCGGACACCACCGCCGCCCCGGCCGCGTTGGCGGCGAAGACGGCCGCCGTGGCCGCGCCCAGCAGCGCCACCAGGGCCGCGACCTGCGCGCCGAGGACCGCCAGGCGGCCGGGGCCGGCGGTGTAGATGAGGTTGACGGTGCGCTTGGCGTACTGCGAGCCGACCAGTTGCGCGCCCAGCGCCAAGGCCACGGCGCCGCCCCAGAACTGCATCAACCCGGCCGCCGTGGCGTCGAAGTTGGCCAGCAGGAAGGATTCGCGCAGGCCCGCGACCAGGGCCGGATCGGCCCCAGGATCTTCGGCTGCGCCGCGATAGATCGCGTAAGTCATGCCGACGCCGAACCCGACCGACATGACCAGCCAAATCCCAACGGTGGCCGAAAGCTGGGGGCGGCGGACGGCATCGTGCAAAGCGGCCCTGAGCGGCCAGGTCGGCGGCTGCGGGCGGGCGCTGGCGGTCGCGGCGGCGGCGGTCATGGCGCGTCCTCCGGTTCGGTGACGGCCAGGAAGGCCTCGGGCAGGCTGGTTTGGCGGGTGGTTTCGAGCAGGCCGTCGAGGGGGCCTTGGTAGACGGTTCGGCCTTGGCGCACGATGACGAGTTGGTCGGCCAGCGCCTCGACCTCGCCGAGCATGTGGGAGCTCAGCAGGACCGCCCGGCCTTCGGCCCGGAAGCGTTCGAGCAGGCGGCGGACGTCGCGCAGGCCGGCCGGGTCGAGGCCGTTCGAGGGCTCGTCCAGGACCAGCAGCGGCGGGTCTCCCAGCAGCGCCGTCGCCAGGCCGAGGCGTTGCTTCATGCCCAGCGAGTACTTGCCGCAGGCCTTCTTGCCGGCGCCCGCCAGGCCGACCAGGGTGAGCAGTTGGTCGGCTCGGGCGGGGTCGGCGCCGCGCCAGGCGGCGGCCAGGCGCAGGTGGTCGCGCCCGCTCAGGTGGGTGTACAAGGACGGCTCCTCGATCAGCGCCCCGACCTGGGATAAGGCCTCTGGCGAGCCGGGCTCTTGGCCGAACACGGCGATCTTGCCGTCGTCTGGTTTGGCCAGGCCCAGGACGCAGCGCATGGTGGTGGTCTTGCCGGAGCCGTTGGGGCCGAGGAAGCCGACGATCTGGCCGGGGGAGGCGGCCAGGGTCAGGCCGTCCACGGCCGGGCGGCCCGAGTAGGTCTTGACCAGGCCCTCGACCCGGAGCGGCGTGGGCGCCCCGGGCGGGATCGGCTTGTCGGGCGGCGTTCGAGATCCAGGCCGGGCGGGCGGTGTCGGCGTGGGGGACGGCATCGGCGGCGTTGGCGGCATCGGCGGCGCGGGTTCGGGCGTCGGCGTGGGGGACGGCATCGGCGGCGTTGGCGGCATCGGCGGGGCGGCGTTGGGCGTTGGCGTCATGGCGTTTCTCCTAACAGGGCCTTGAGGTCTGTGAGGTACTGCTCGAAGGCGGCCCGGCCCTGGGCGGTGAGCCCGGCGTAGGTGGCGGGTTTGCGGCCTTCGAAGGTTTTGTCGATGGTCAGATACCCGGCCGCCTCGAGCTTGGTCAGGTGGACCGACAGGTTGCCGACCGTCAGGCCGAGCATCTTCTGCAGGGCGCTGAAGGCGACTTTGTCGCCGGGTTCGAGGGCGTTCAGGGCCGCCACGATGCGCAGCCTGGTGGCGGCGTGGATGACCGGGTCCAGGCCGGTCATGTCGGCCGCCGCCTTGGGCTCGGGCGGGGCTGGGCGGCCCGGCGCGAGCGCCAGGTCTCGAGGGCGAATCCGCCCAGCATCAGGCCGCCGCCGACCAGCGCCATCACCAGGTAGCCGGTGGGCAGCCCGACCAGGGCGCCGATCGGGGCCAGTCCGACCATGACGACGCCGGTCCAGAACATCGGCGGATCCTTGAACACGGCCGAGCCTGCCATGTAAAGGCTGCCGGTGATGAGCGCGGCCAAGAAGTTGTAGATCACGCCGACCACGGCCCCGCTCAGGTCGTAGCGCCCCACGATGATCCCGGCCGTGCTCATCCCGACCGCGAAGGCGACCGCCCAAGAAAAGCCGTAGAGCATTCCGGCCTGGGACGACGGCCCGACCAGTTGCCCGCCGTGCTTCGCCCCGGCGATGGCCGAGACGGCGACCCCGAGCCCCAGAAGGCCGAAGAAGACCACAAAGGCCCAGGCCGGGGGGCCTTCCCCGGCGGAGTCTGGGGCGGCGATCCAGAGCGTCCCGTAGCCGATCAGCCAGATCAAGCCCCAGGTTGCCAGGTCGAGTCGGCCCACCCCGGAGCCCAGGGCGGCGCCGCGGGCGGCGGCCTCCCGGCTCAGGTCCATGGCCAGGCGCGGGTCGAGGTCTGGTTCGGGGTCCGGTGGGTGGTGTTCGGGCGGTTGGGGGTCGGATGGGGGTTGGCCCGGCGGCGGCTCGGCGGCCGTTTGGTGGGCGGCTGGATTGTCGGTCATGCCTACCAGTTTACACCGCAAACTTATTTACGCAAGTCCCGCAGCAGGCGCTGAGCCCGGGGCTAAAGCCGGGGAGGCTTTTGTCTCAACCTTTGCCGGACGCTCCCTTTGTCATGACAAAGTGGGACAGCCGGTGCCTGGCGCCGGCTGTCCCGATCTGATGACCTGCGGTCACGTTCCGCTTTCGGGTTGAGGCCGTCCCCGGGTTCGGCTAGGTCACGAGGCCGTGGGCGTCCCATTGGCGCGGTTCCAGGTGAGGGCGCGCCCACTGGTAATCGGAGGCGAACAGGGGCGAGGAGATCATCAGGTCGGCGGTGGCCGAGTTGCAGGCCGCCGGGGTGTTCCACAGCGCCGCCAGGCGGAGCAGGGCCTTGACGTCCGGATCGTGCGGCTGGGGTTCGAGCGGATCCCAGAAGAACAGCAGCACGTCCAGGCGCCCCTCGGCGATCATGGCCCCGACCTGCTGATCCCCGCCCACCGGCCCCGACAGCAGCCGATGGACCGGCAGGCCGAGCTCGTATTCGAGCATGGTGCCGGTGGTGCCCGTGGCCCAGAGCTCGTGCCTCGCCAACGTGTCCCGGTTGAACTCGGCCCATCGCAGCAGCTCGGCCTTCTTGTTGTCATGCGCCACCAGGGCGACCCGGCGGCATCGTTGCTGGCTGTTTGAAACCATGGTGACCAGCCTGCCAGGTCTTGGTTACGGCAAGGCGACGGGCGGCGAACGTGTTCGCGCCGGCCCCAGTGCTCAAGGCTCCGGGCCGGCCCCGAGTTCTGACCACTGCGCTACAATGACCCACAGAGCCACCGTCGGGGGTCTCTTTCGAGGCCGCCGAAGGCTCTCCCTCGGCGGAGTGGCCGGGGGGGGGGGCGACCCGCGCTGGTTCCAGACCACCTTAAGGCGGTGTCATTCAAGTGAGAAAAGCGCACGCATTGGCGTTTTCAATGGTCGCACTGGCAGGGCTTGGATTGAGCTTGGCCGCGCCGGATCCGGCCAGGGCTTACACCATTTCCGTTTCGGCCACAATCCAGGCATCAAAGTGCAGCAGCGCTCATTGGCAGGGGAAGGTGCATCCCGTTCCCAACCTTGGCTTTTACACCAGCACAAAGCAGAACGCCGGTGACGTCAAAGCTTGCTTCTACAAGCTGGTACTCAAGGACTCAGACAAGAAGGGGGACTATTATTACGCCGATGGCAGCGTGAGCCAGACGACAACATCGAAAGAACCGAACGAGGAAAATGCTGGCAACCCCTGGAGCTTCGTCATTTCATCCAACAAGAGCGCGATAGATGGGGTATACAGCGCCACGGGAAACGTCAGCAAACCTTGGAACAAGGCGAGCATCTCGCCAACGTTCACGGTAGGGTTCTTCTCGGTCTCCACCACTTTCACCTTTGCCAATTCTGAGACGATAAGCCGGACCAGCATGAGCAAGGCGGGGGCCGGTTGGTCCGCCCCGGGCCTGCAGCGGACCAAACAGGCGGAATTTGGTTTCTCGCAAAAGGTGGCTCAAGGAGCGGTTCCGAAAATCACATGGAAGGTTACGATGCCCTTCTATGCCTACACGTGGACTAAGACAACTTGCTATTACCCCCGCGCGGGCACCTTCATTTGCTACAAACCGGTCGAGCGCGCAGGTAGCAAGGTGCTGAGTTGGGCCGCATAGGCTCACCTGGACGGGCAGCAGGAAGGGGGCGGCGCGACTGTGGCAGCGATGGCCCGAGGGATGGGATTGGTCTGGGCGTTTGCCCTCGCCAGCATCTCGCTGGCGGCTTGCTCCGAGTCCTCGGATCCGCCCCCTTCGCCCACATCCGAGGCTGTCGCTGTGCCTCCGGAGGGAGTCGCCTACGCCGAGGCTCTGAATTCGGGTGACAAATCGGCGTTGGCCTCGGTCATGTGGTACCCGGGACCGGATTATCCCGACGTGGATCCGGTTGATGCAGACGCGATGCCCGATGCCTGCGTGGATGCGGAGATGGCTCTGTTCGAGGGTCTGACGGTGGACGTTTCCAAGCTCCGGGCCGAACGACGTGTGATTGGAGCCGTCCCGGAGGACGATCCGGGCGTGGTTCTATCAGCGGAGTTTCATCTGCTATGGCTCGACACCGGCGGTGGCGAAGAATTCGGGAGGCAGTTCGCGACCGTTGGCGGGCGTGTCGCGATCAGCCCTCAAGCTGACGAGGAGTGCGCCAGGTTGGCAGCTGAACAGTTCGGAGGCCCGGATCGGTGAAGGCACCTGGGACTGTGCGCACGGCTTGGCGCTGGCTAGCCGCCGGGGCCGTCTGCGTCGCACTGGGGGGCGCGGCAGCGGCTTGCCAAAACCGGGAGCCCTCGGTGGCGACGCTCTCGGGCGGTGTGACGCCGGCGGCGGCTTCGGACCAGCGCAGCACGGCGGTGGCGTTTCACGATTGCCTGGTGCGACACGGGATCGCGGCCGCGTTGTGGGAGGCCGACTCGTCCAACGCCCAGGTCGCGTTGATGGCTGAGCGGGCGGTGGCGTGGAACCCCATCGATGGCGTGTGGACGAGTTTCGCAGACCCGGAGGGCGCGGACATGGACTCGGTCTCGAGACAGTTTTTCGACGCGCTGTCCCAGGTCAGCGGCACTGAGGCCGAGGCGCAGCCCAAGTTGATGATCGCCGGCCAGGACGTGTCGGAGGATTACGCGGCCTGTTACACGTCGTCGGGGTACTTCGCTCCATCGCTGACGGCGGACCCGGTGGACGAGCTTCGCCGGAAGACGGCCGTCGCCGAGGCGTCGAACCAATGGGCCGCCTGCGCCCGCGCCAACGGCCACCCGGACATCGCCGATGCCGACGCGCCGGTGGCGGACAACTACGCCACCCAGCCCGAGGTCCAAATCCCCTTGACGATGACTGCCGATGACTTGAGGACGCTGCTTGGACGGTGCCCGTTGGCTACCGTCGACTCCCAGTCCGGCGAGCCCATGGTGCCGAACGTGGTTCCCGAGGAACCGGCGGCGGACGCGGCCAGTTCGCCCGGCGAGACCATCTACGACCGATGGGTGGAACTGGCCAACGTCCTGCTCGAGTAGCGAGCACGCGGCGGGCAAGGGCCTGGGCGGGCCCATGCCGCCGCCGAGACTGCGGGACCCTGCGGTTTGATCCCGGTCTGAGGTTGCGTGGGCTGGGTCGTGGGATTCTGGCGTTGGCCTGGGGTTTTGCTGGTTCTTGGGAGTGGTGGTGTCTGCCTACGGTGTGAGGGTGGTGGGTATGGGGGCGCCGATCAGTTCGAACGCGCGGGCCTGGAGTTCTGTGGGGGTGGGGAGCGCGTCGATGGGGTGGTCGGGGAACGCCTCGTAGACGAGGGTGTCCCTGGACATGGTCGCGAGGTGGTCGAGGACGCCTCTGAAGGACCGCGCCGGCCGGCGCAGGCGGGCGCGGTCGCGCTCACCGAGGTGTCCCGGCCCACCCCCGACCAAGCCGAGGTGTTCAGACTCATCGGCGCCGCAATCCCCGCCAAAACCGGAGCTGACACACCGCTCGCACGGTCAATCAACCATCGGAGAACCCGGTGCGCCGAAGCGGCGCACGCCAGGTTCGGAGGGAGGCCAGACGGAAAAGGACCGCGCCCACAGCGGGGCAGGGCGAGCTCAAAGTCCTGTGATTTGCATGCTGACTTGGGGGTTTGCGGATAGGTAGCGGAGCGTGCGGGCGATGTCGGTGACGCCGAGGAGCCGGAAGGCGCTCATCGCCAGGTT